>JADGPN010000177.1 GCA_017882465.1 Solirubrobacteraceae bacterium | reverse complement strand
AACTGCGACCTACTGGTTCGCTTCCACCGCTCCGCCGAAAGCGTACGAGCGATCAAGCATCGGGACGGATGACGTTACCATGGTTGTCAAGCGTAGTGGGATTAGAAGTTGTTCGAACAACGACATATGTACGAAATCGCGTCCCCCGCGTTCGCCCTGCGTACAGGGGCTGCGAGGCTGACATTTATCAATGACGTTTATCAAGGTACGCGGTGCTACTCATTTCCACATCCGAGATACGCGGTGTTACTCGTTTCCACACCAGGGATCCCCTCGTGTTTGCCCGGCATGCTGCCGGGCGGACGGCCGAGCTGAGATTGCAGACGGATACAAGACAGCGCCGATCACCAATCCGGACGCGGCCTCCGCAAGCCAATCTTGCTATCTACCCAATCGGAACTCAAGACCTCAAGCGCGCCCCAAGCAAACCGCCTGTTTGTCCACCAATTGGGACCTGTTGCTTTCGCGTCCACTACTCCGAGTGCACGCAGGATCATCAAAGCACGGGGTTGCAGTCGCGTCAAGCGGACTTTGCTTCTCAGACGTCATGGCGCGGACTTTTGCGCGCGCGACGACGTTAATGTCTTCTCGACCTGGACGCGTACCGGAAGACACGGGCCCAGCCCGTCGGCTGGACCCCCGCTTCTCCCCCGATCCACTTGTGCCCCCCAAAGCAACCTCGTCCCTGAGCCCTTCGCCCCCTGAGCCCGTCCCCGGTCCGGTCCCACGAGTCCGGTCCCTCCGGTCCCGTTTGCCCCCTACGTGGCATCAGGGTACGCGGCCACACCATGCTCCGCCAGGGAGGCCCCCTGGTCTTTTCCCGAGGGGTCGCGGTGGGTCAGTCTTCGAGCTCGGTTGCCCCGGTCAGCCCGGTCAGCCCGCGCCGGCGCAACCACAGCTCGAACAGCGGATCGGTGATGACCGCGCGCCCGCCGGTGGGAGCATCGATCAGGTCCGCGCCGGCGCGCAACCCCTCGAGCGTCGCGGCGACGCTGCCGGCCTTGAGTCCTACCGCAGCGGCGTTGGCGGCCTCACGCGGGGAGCCGGGCAGGTTGGCCAGCGCGAGCATGACGCGCTTCTCGTTCGGCTTCAGCGCCTTGAAGATGGCCCGCAGATGCCCGCGCGCCTCGCCCAGCGCCTGATTCTGCGCCGCCAGGAAGGTCCGCTCGTCGGCCGTGCTCGCCTCGGGGGTGAGCTTCCACAGAAAGTGCGCCAGCAGCATCGTGCGCTGCGGATGCCCGCGCGTGAACTCGACCAGCGGTTGCAGCGCCGGCCCGGCCCGGCGCTTGGTGGCGCGAAAACGCCTGTCGATATAGGCGGCCGCCTGGTCCAGCGGCAGCGGGGCCAGCTCCAGCCCCACCGCCTGCTCGAGCAGTGGCCGCCGGGGATCCGAGAACAGCTGGTCCATCATCCCGGGCGCTGAGCCGGCGAACGCATAGGAGGCGATGTCCTCGTGATGCTGGATCACGCTGCGGATCTTGCCGTCGGCTCCGGGGACGGCGAGGATGTCCTGGACCTCGTCGAAGACCACGAGCGTCTGGCGGCCGGTGCGCTGGTGAAGCTCGCGCGGCAGCTCCAGCAGGCGCAGCAGCACCGCGTCGTTGGTCGCCGGCGGATTGCTGCTCAGCCGCACCGTGAAGCCGCCGCCACCGAGCGAGAGCCCGACGTTCCAGGTGTTCAGGAGCGCCTCCACCGCCGAACGCATGCGACCCTTGAGCGAGTTGGCGTAGGCGCGCTCGATCCGCACCACGAGATCGCCGATCGAAAGGACATCCTCGAGGTCGACGAGGGCAGTCGCCATATCCGCCTTCTCAGCATCCCTCAGCAGCTGCGTGAGCAGCGTGGTCTTGCCGTATCGGCGCGGGCCGATCATCCGCAGCGAGTGTCCGCCCTGCGCGAGGTCGAGTATCTGCTCCCGCTCGGCCGCCCGATCGATGATGTCCTGCGATGCCTTCAGCGGGCCTCGGTAGCGGAACGGGTTCAGCGCCCGCGAGCGCTCGGCAGGAGTGGTCTGGCGCCGGGCCATCAGCGGAAGCTCGCTGGCATCATGCGCTATGGAATGTAGCGCAGTTGAGCTACGAAATGTAGCGCAGCGCCTGTGTGGTCTGATCGCGATCGATACAGGACCGGCCCGAAGACAGGACCGGCCTGGCACGGAGCGGCGCGCTCCGTGCCAGGGGATTCCGGTCACTCTCAGCCCTGACCGAACCCGCCCGCCCGGCCGGGCAGGTCGCGCTGCTCGATCACCCGGTCGACCAGTCCGTAGGCCACGGCCTCCGCCCCGGTGAAGAACCGGTCGCGCTCCATGTCGGCGTGGACGCGCTCGATCGACTGGCTCGTGTGCTTGGCGTACAGCTCATCCACCCGCGCCCGCAGCGCCAGCACCTCGCGGGCATGGATCTCGATGTCGGTCGACTGGCCCTCGAAGCCACCCGACGGCTGGTGGATCAGGATCCGGCTGTTGGGCAGCGCCATCCGCTTGCCGGGGGCGCCGCCGGCGAGCAGCAGCGACCCCATCGACATCGCGATTCCGTAGCAGATCGTCTGCACGTCGGGACGGATGAACTGCATCGTGTCGTAGATGGCCAGGCCGGCGTAGATCGAGCCGCCCGGGGAGTTGATGTAGAGGTGGATGTCCTTGTCGGGATCGTCGGACTCGAGATGGACGAGCTGGGCGACCACCAGGTTGGCAGTCTCCTCGTCGACCTGGCCGCCCAGGAACACGACCCGATCGTTGAGCAGGCGCGAGTAGATGTCGAACGAGCGCTCGCCGCGGGCGGTCTGCTCGACGACCATGGGCACGAGTGGCATGGAAGCTCCAATCTGATTGCTATTGTTGTGCAACCGGCCGGTTGCGAACCACCGTAGCAGACCCGCAACCCTATGGTTGCGGGTCAACCATCTCGAGGACCAGGAGGGCGTGCCGTGAGGGACAGAATCGAACGAGAGGTGTTCCTGATCGCCACCCCCGAAGAGGTGTGGGAGGCGCTGACCGATCCGGCCACCCTGCAGGGCTGGCTGGCCGAGGAGGTGGAGCTCGAGCTGCGCCCCGGTGGCGACGCCCGCTTCCGCGACGGCAGCCGGCTCCGCACCGGCTGGGTGGAGGAGGTCTCCCCTCCCGGCCGGCGTGATCTCGACGAGCGCGGCGGACGGCTCGCGTTCTGGTGGGCGGAGAGCGGCGAGCCCGCGAGCCGCGTCGAGCTGACCCTCGACCCGGCCGAGCACGAGGGCACCCTGCTGCGAGTGGTCGAGACGCGCCCGCTCGAGATCCTCGATCTCGTCGGCATCCCCCTGCGCGGCGCCGGCGGCGCGACCTTCGGCCCCGCGCTGGTGGCCGCCTAGATGTCCCCGGCGAGCAGAGCGAGCGCCGTGTTCGGCGCTCTCGCTGACCCCACCCGCAGAGCGCTGCTCACCGCGATCTCGGACCGCCCGGCGGCGACTGCGACCGAGCTGGCCGCGGAGCTTCCGATCTCCCGCCAGGCGGTGCTCAAGCACCTCACTGCGCTGGCTGAAGCCGGGCTGCTGGACCGCGAGCGCTCCGGCCGCGAGGTGCGCTACCGGGTCACGCCAGAGCCGCTGTCGGACGCGGTCTCGTGGATGGCCGAGGTCGGAGGCCAGTGGGACGACCGCCTGGACGCGCTCGGCCGCCAGTTCGGGCGTGGCCCGCACGACACCGCGTGAGGGGGCGCCCGGGCGCGGCCCGCACGACACCGCGTGAGGGGGCGCCCGGGCGCGGCCCGCACGACACCGCGTGAGGGGGCGGTCGGCTGAACCGGCGCCGGGCGCGGTCCGCTCAGCGGGGCGAGATCCCCAGGTAGGGCACCGCCCAGCCCACGATCTTCTGGAACGCCGGCGCGGCCACGGCGCCGCCGTAGATCGCTCCCTGCGGCTGGTCGACCATCACGGCGACCAGCAGCTGCGGCCTGCTGGCGGGAACGAAGCCCATGAACGAGGCGACGTAGTTGACGCTCGAGTACTGGTGGGTGGCCGGGTCGATCTTGTTCGCCGGCCCGGTCTTGCCGGCCAGGTCGTAGCCCGGGATCGCGGCCTCGGAGGCCGTGCCCCCGGGGGCGAGCACACCGCGGAGCATGTCCCGGAGGTTCGCCGCCACCGACGCCGAGATGATCCGCTGCCCGCCTGGCGTGGGCAGGTCCCGGCCCCCGACCGACTTGACGATCCGCGCCGGGCGCAGCACGCCCCCGTTGGCGATCGCGGCGTAGGCGGTGGCCATCTGGATCGGGGTCACCGACTCGCCCTGGCCCATCGGCAGGTTGCCCATCGACGAGCCCGAGTACTGCTGATGGTGCAGCACGATCCCGCGTTCCTCGCCGGGCAGATCGACGCCCGTCTTCTGGCCGAAGCCGAAACGGTGGACCCAGTAGTCGAACCGCTGGGCGCCGAGCTTCATCCCGATCTCATCGGCCCCGATGTTGCTCGACTGCTTGAGGATCTGGGCCACGCTGGCGGTCTCATCACCGCGCGCCTCGGCGTCGTGAATCTGGCGGTCGGCCACCTGCAGGACGGACGGGAGGAAGAACTGGGTGAAGGGAGTCACGACCTGGTCCTGAAGCGCACCCGCGACGGTGAAGGCCTTGAACGTGGAGCCGGGCTCGTAGGTGAAGCCGACGGCCCGATCCTGCCGCGCGTAGGCCGGCGCGCCGGTGATGTCGTTCGCGTTCACCCGCGGCCAGTTGGCCAGGGCCAGGATCTCGCCGGTGTTGGGATTCATCACGATCGCGGTGGCGCCCTTGGGCTGGTACATCGCTCCCACCCCGGCCAGCACCTGCTCGACCTCGTCCTGCAACGGTGCGTCGATCGTCAGGGCGACCGTCCTGCCGGGCTTCGTCATGCGCATGTCGTCGATCGAGATCGGCTGGCCGATCGCGTCGTTGACGATCCGGCGCACGCCGTCAATGCCGCGCAGCACCGAGTTGAAGGAGTACTCGAGGCCGCTCAGGCCCATGTCGTTCCAGCCCACGGTCCCCAGCACCTGCGAAGCCGCCCACGAGCGGGGATAGACGCGCGTCACCTGCGGGAGCAGCGTGATTCCGTCGAACCTCAGCTTCGCGATCGCCGTGGCGCGATCGGCCGGCACGAGGTGGGCCAGGTAGACGAAGCCGGTGTGCGGACGGGTGAGTCCGCTCAGCACTGTCGCCACGGGCTTGCCCAGCAGCGGCGCCAGCTGCGCCGCCTCGGCCTGCGGGTTCTTGGTCAGGTACGGATCGGCCGCGACGTCGGCGGCCGATTCGGAGATCGCCAGCTCGACGCCGTTGCGGTCGGTGATCGATCCACGCACGGCGGGGATCGTGACCTTGGTGACCTGCTGCGTGACCGCCGCCTTCTGCAGCGATCCGGCTCGGACTGCCCCGAGATACGTCGCTCGTGTGACCGCCACGCCGAGCAGCGCGATGAACGCCACGAACAGCAGACCGATGCGGCGGTCGATGAGCGCCATCGCGCCGGTCAGCCGCCCGAGGTCCCCGACGACTGGCTCTGTATCCCCGCCCCTCCGCCGCTCAACGCGCCCGCCGAGGCGGGTGCGGCCGGCGCCACCGCGACTCCGGCGCCGCCGGCCGGGGAAGCGGCCGAGCCTGAGCCGGCCGACGATCCGGATCCGGACCCGGAGGAGCCCGGGGATGCGGCGACCTGAGCCGCGGCGCCCGAGGCCGGGGCTGCGCCGCCGGCCGTGGAGCTCACGCCGGAGCCCGCCGGCGCGGCGGGGCTCGAAGTGGCGGCGCCAGCGGCGCCCACCGATCCTGCGCCGGAGCCGACCGAGGTCGCCGAGCCGGCGCCGCTGAGGGCCGAGCCGCTGATCGCCGATGAGGTTCCGGTCCCGGCCGAGGCGGAGAGCCCGGTCAACGGGTCGGTCTGGGTGGCCGCCGGCAGCGAGGCCAGGAAGCCGGCCGAGTCGGGCGGCTTGATGTTCGCGACCGCCTGACCGGCGCCGCCGGCCGGCTGCCCCGAGAGGAAGCCGACGGCGGCCGGAGCCGGCATCACCATGCCCGTGCCGGCGGCCACGCGCTCGATGCGCTGATCGTCGGCGAGCGTCGCGACGGCGGCCCGCAGCTGCTGGTTCTGGCTCTGCAGCGCGGTGCCGCGCTCGATCGACCGCCCGATGCTGGCGTTGAGCTTGAGTATCGACACCTGCATGGCGACGATCCCCGCGAGCATCACGCCGAGCACGGGGATCCAGGCGCGGCCGCGGACGAGCCGGTCGATCAGGGAGTGATCGGGCAGCGCTCGTACGAAGGCGAGCGCGCGGGCGGGCATCGAGGCCGCCTGCCGGCTCGGAGCCGCGCGCCGGTCGGTGCGCGGAGGGACCTTGATCGTCGCGCCGCGGGCGCGGGCAGTGCTCGCCGCAGCGGCGCGGGCGGTGCCGGCGCCGGCGCCGCGACCGCCGACCGGCCCGGAGACGCGGCGTGGCGCCTTGGGGGCCGGCTGCTGGCGAATCGTGCCGCGATGTCCATCGCCGCTCCTTGGGGGGCGGCGGCTCTTGGAGGCCGATCCCCTGCCGGCGGGTGTGACTGCGGGCGTCATGTCGTCGGAACCTCCAGCTTCCGGGCCGCACGGAGGTGCGCGGACTTTGACCTTGGGTTGGCAGCGATCTCGCCCGGGGTCGGCGCCACGGCCCGCCGCGTGAGCAGCTCGGCCTCCGGTTCGTGACCGCACACGCAGATCGGGATCTCCGGCGGGCAGATGCAGCCCCGGGCCAGGGCGGCGAGGAAGCGCTTAACGCGCCGGTCCTCCAGCGAGTGGAAGGAGATGGCCGCGAACCGTCCCCCGACGCCGAGGACGTCCCAGGCCAGCGGAAGGGCGGCATCGAGCTGGGTGAGCTCGTCGTTGACGGCGATCCGCAGCGCCTGGAACGTCCGCCGGGCCGGATGGCCGCCGGCGAACTGGGCCGGCACCGGGATCGCGGCCTTGATCGCGTCGACGAGCTTGTGCGTGCTGGTCAGCTCCTCGCGAGCCCGGGCGCGAGAGATCCCGCGCGCGATCTGCGGGGCGTAGCGCTCCTCGCCGTATTCGCGCAGCAGCCGAGCGAGCCGGCGCTCGTCCCAGGTGTTGACGATCTCGCGCGCGGTCAGCTCCTGGTCGGGGTCCATGCGCATGTCGAGCGGGGCGTCGTAGGCGTAGGAGAACCCGCGCGCCCAGGTATCCACCTGCATCGAGGACATCCCGAGGTCGACGTAGACGAGATCGGCGCGCAGGCGCTCGGCGTTCAGCTGCTCGAGGCCGCTGACGAAGTCCGCGCGGATGAAGCGGGTCTGGCACGGCACCTCGCCGGCCAGCTCGGCGAACCGCTCCTCGGCGATCGGATCGCGATCGATCCCGATCAGGATGCCGGAGGGCCCGATCCGGTCCGCGATCAGCCGCGCGTGACCGCCGCCGCCCACCGTGCAATCGATCGCGACCTCGCCCGGCCGCGGATCGAGCAGTTCGATCAGCTCGCCGGCCAGGACCGGGGTGTGGACCTGTGTCATGTCAAGCAGTGTGGCCAAGGCTTGCTGCGATCTCGGGGATGCGGGTGAGAACGTCGTCGCGGTATCCGGAGTACTTGGCCCGGTCCCACACCTCGAGGAACTGCCCCGAGCCGGTCACCACGACCTCCTTGCCGAGGCCGGCGTAGTCGATGAGAAAGCTCGGGATCATCACGCGGTGGGCCGAGTCGAGCTCTGTGTCATGGGACGAGTTGAAGAGAAAGCGCTGCAGCTCGCGCGCATCGGGTGACATCGGGCTGAGGTTGGCGAGTGTGGCCGCCGCGTACCGGTCGTAGGAGTCCGGCGTCCAGATCGCGATCGAGCGCGGCGTGCCCGGCGTGGTCTCCGGCGAGGCCGCCAGGACCACCCCGCCCGCCAGCGCGGCGCGGAACTTCGACGGCACCGTGAGCCGGTGTTTCGCGTCGAGCGCGTGTTCGAAGGTTCCGCGGAAGGTCAAGGTTTGTCATTCGCCTGCCCGAAATATGAACCCGGGTGGCCGGGTGGGAGGAGCCCTGCCACCCGGGTTCCTGCATGCGTGGCCCACAGTATCCCACTCTCTCCCACAATGCAACTCGCTTCCCACCAATTGCCCCACTGCGAGCCTCGTAAGGGCCCAGATACGTCCTGGGCCCAGTGTCCACGGGCGATTTCAGGGTGGGAGAAGGTTGGCCGCGAGTCCGCTCGCCGGTGCACGATCGGCTGCAGAACCGCTCCCTGGGCGGGGGGTTGCAGATCCGAGGCCGGTCCGTCCGGCGGATGTGCCTCGCCCACGGTGGGAGGCTCGGCGCCTCAGCGGCGTCGGGATGGGCGGCCGCGGGGCGGCTGGGCGGCCGATTGGATGGGTACGGCCGAGCGCGGCTGGGCGCCGGCCGGTGGAGCGGCAAGGTCGCCGCCGGGTGGGGCTGGGCTAGCGGGGCCGGCCGGAACGCCGGGGACCGGCGGCCGGCAGG
>JADGPN010000176.1 GCA_017882465.1 Solirubrobacteraceae bacterium | reverse complement strand
TCCCGCTGCCGAGGCGCCGGCTCCCGCTGCCGAGGCGCCGGCTCCCGCTGCCGAGGCGCCGGCTCCCGCTGCCGAGGCGCCGGCTCCCGCTGCCGAGACTCCCACTCCGCCCGCCGAGACCCCGGCCGCGTCCGAGCCCGAGGGCGCCGAGGAAGAGGTCGAGGAGGTCGAGATCGCTCCCCGTGAGAAGCCCGAGATTCCGGGCGCTGATCTGATTCCCGACATCGTCCAGGAGGGAGACGGGTTCCTCGACGCCGAGGCCCAGGCCGCCGCCGAGGCCGAAGCAGAGGCCGCCGCCGCCCGTGAGCAGGAGCCCGAGGACGAGGCCCGGCCGATCGCCGAGGCCGTCATCGACCTCGCCGCCGGCGCCCGCTACACCGCCACCGGCAAGCGCAAGACGGCCGTCGCCCGCGTGATCCTAAAGCCCGGCAGCGGCACCTACCTGATCAACGGCAAGACCCTCGATGAGTTCTTCCCCCGCGACACGCTCCGGCGCGTGATCCGCCAGCCGCTGGAGACGGTCGGCTACGAGGCGCGCATGGACGTCGTCGCCGCGATGCACGGGGGCGGTGTCGCCGCTCAGGCCGGAGCGCTCCGCCACGGCATCTCGCGGGCCCTGATCGTCGCCGACCCCAACCTGCGCGGCGAGCTCAAGCGCCGCGGCTTCCTGACCAGGGACCCGCGGGTCAAGGAACGCAAGAAGGCCGGGCTGAAGAAGGCCCGCAAGCGGCCGCAGTTCTCCAAGCGCTAGCGCTTCCAGGCTCATGGCGCGCCAGCTCTTTGGCACGGACGGGGTGCGTGGCGTCGCCGGGGAATTCCTGAGCGCGGAGCTCGCGCTCGCGCTCTCACGGGCGGCGGTGGCCAAGTCAGACGTGGAGCGACCGCAGGTCCTGATCGTGCGCGACACCCGCGAATCCGGCGAGATGCTCGAGGCCGCGATCGCGGCGGGCGTGACCGCGGCGGGCGGAGACGCGCTGCTGGCCGGAGTGCTTCCCACGCCGGCGGCGCCGCTGCTGCTCAGGCGCCACGGGCTGCACCTCGCGGCAGTCATCTCCGCCTCGCACAACCCGTATCAGGACAACGGCATCAAGCTGTTCGGCGGCGACGGCTTCAAGCTCGACGACGACGACGAGCACGAGATCGAGGCGGAGCTGGAGCGGCCGGTGGTGAACCCGTCGCGGCTGGGCCGCGTGCGCCGTTTCCACGGAGCGCTGGAGGACTATCTCCGGGAGCTGCACGTCCGCTACCAAGGCCTTGATCTGCACGGACAGCGGATCCTGCTGGACTGCGCCAACGGCGCGACCTACAGCGCCGCGCCGGAGATCTTCCGGAGGCTCGGAGCCGAGGTCGAGGTGATGTCGGACGAGCCGGACGGGCGCAACATCAACGACGGCTGCGGCTCGACGCACCTCGAGGCGATTGTGAAGCGGATCACCGAGGGTGGCCACGACGCCGGGTTCGCCTTCGACGGCGACGGCGATCGCGTGCTGGCCGTCGACGGCTCCGGCGCGATCGTCGACGGCGACGAGCTGATCGCTCTGGCGGCGCTTCACTTGCGGACCGAGAATCGTCTGCCCGGCAACGGCGTCGTGGTGACGGTGATGACGAACTACGGGTTTCACACGGCGATGGCGAAGGCCGGCGTCGAGGTCGCCATCACCGCCGTCGGCGACCGGTATGTGCTCGACGAGCTCCTGCGGCGCCGGTGGGGGCTCGGCGGCGAGCAATCGGGTCACATCATCGACCTCGACTTCGGGCCCTCCGGCGATGGGATCTCGAGTGCGCTCCTGACCCTCGAGGCGCTCGGCACGCGCAACCTGGCCGAGCGTGACGCGATGTCGAAGCTGCCCCAGCGACTGGTGAACATCCGTGCCGCCGACCGCGCGGCGCTGACCACGGCCATGGACGCAGCGGCCGTCCGCGAGGCGATCGGTGCCGAGGAGTCGGGCCTCGGCGGCCGCGGCCGCGTGCTCGTCCGCGCCTCGGGCACCGAGCCGTTGATTCGCGTGATGGTCGAGGCGCCGAGCGAGGACGAGACCAACTCGGTCTGCGCGCGCCTGGTCGAGGTGGTCGAGAGCGCGATCAATTGACGCGCACGACGATCGACGAGCTGCTCGCCGCCGCCCGCAGCCGGCTCCAGCGTGTCGATCCGCCCGCCGCCGCAGTCGCGATTGACGCCGGCGCGACCCTGATCGACATCCGCTCCGATTCGCAGATCACCCAGGACGGCGTCGTTCCCGGGGCGCTGCTGATCCCTCGCAACGTGCTCGAGTGGCGCCTGGACCCCGACAGCGGCCATCGCCACGCCGAGGCTCCCGGCATCGATGGGGAGGTGATCGTGATGTGCAACGAGGGCTACCAGTCGAGTCTCGCCGCGGCCACGCTCCAGGAGCTGGGCTTCACCCGCGCCACAGATCTGGATGGCGGGTTCCAGGCCTGGCGGTCGGCCGGATTCCCGGTGGACTGTGCGTAGCGCGCCGAGCGCACCGGCGGCACACACATCACTCGGCCGGTAGTCGCCCTCGCGCCTGCTCGAGGGCGGCGCGGGCCTCCGAGCTCCCGGGCGCACCAGCTCGGCCGCCGGGCGATCGCGGGCCAGTTCATACGCCTGGCCCGCCCACAGCCGGGATCCGACCCGGCGCCCGGCTAACATACTGGTTTCGTGCGTCACGGCAGTGGGCTTGACGCCACGCGGGCCGCCGCTGCGGCTCGACCCCCGCGACACGAAGGGTGCACACCGAGACGCATGTGTGGAATCGTCGGATATGTCGGTCCCCGCGAGGCCCGCCCGCTGCTGCTGGCCGGCCTCGAGAAGCTCGAGTACCGCGGCTACGACAGCGCCGGAATCTCCGTACTCGACGGCGGGCGCATCGATGCGGTCAGGGCGGTGGGAAACCTGAGCGCGCTGCGCGGCGCGCTCGATGCCCACCCCGGCCCCACCCCTGCCGGCGTAGGCCTCGCCGAGCCCCCCATGCCGTGCACCGGCATCGGGCATACGCGCTGGGCGACCCACGGTCGCGTGACCGAGGAGAACGCCCACCCACACTTCGACACCACCGATCGGGTGCACATCGTCGTCAACGGGATCGTCGAGAACTACATCTCGCTCAAGAACCGGCTCACCGACGGGGGTGCCGTGTTCACCTCGGAGACCGATGCCGAGGTGATCGCCCACCTCGTCGCCCACTACAACGAGGGCGATCTGGTCGAGGCGGTTCGCAGGGCGTATGCCGATCTGCGCGGGCACTACGCGTTCGTGGCCATGAGCGCGGACGAGCCGGGGCTGCTGGTGGGCGTGCGCAACGAATGCCCGCTGATCGTCGGCCGCGGCGATGGAGAGCAGTTCATCGGCTCGGCGATTCCGGCGTTCCTGCGGGAGACGCGCGAGGTGCAGTACATCAACAGCGACGAGATCGTCGTCATGCGTCCGGACGACGTCAGCTTCGAGACCGCCGGCGGCGAGCCGCTGGAGCGCGAGATCGTGACCATCGACTGGGACGCCGAGACAGCTGAGAAACAGGGCTTTGAGACGTTCATGCTCAAGGAGATCCACGAGCAGGCCGAGGCTGTGGCCGAGACGATCGGCGAGCGCGCTGCGCGCGGGGTGGGCATCGACCTCGGGGACCTCGGCGAGATCGACGACGAGCTGCTGCGAAACCTGCGCCGCGTCGTGGTCGTGGCCTGCGGCACCTCCTACCACGCGGGATTGATCGGCCGCTATGCGATCGAGGAGTGGGCGCGCGTGCCGGTCGAGGTGGAAATCGCCTCCGAGTACCGCTATCGCAACCCGGTCGTCGGCGCCGGCGATCTGGTGATCGGGATCTCGCAGTCGGGAGAGACGGCGGACACCCTCGCGGGGATGCGCCTCGCGCGCGAGCGGGGGGCGAAGGTTCTGGCTGTCACCAACCTGATGGGCGCTCAGGCCACCCGCGAGGCCGACGGCGTGCTCTACACCCGTGCCGGGCTCGAGATCGGCGTGGCCGCGACGAAGACATTCGTCAGCCAGGTGGCGGTCATGTATCTGCTGGCGCTGCGGCTGACCGAGCTGCGTGGCACTCTGGAGGCCGACGTGCTCACGAGCACGATCTCCGAGCTCAAGCGGCTGCCGCTCGCGATCGCCGAGATGATGGACCACGATCTCGGCGGCGTGGAGCGGATCGCCCAGGCCTACTACGAGGCCGGATTCTTCCTCTACCTCGGACGTCACGTGGGCCTGCCGGTCGCGCTCGAGGGCGCGCTCAAGCTCAAGGAGATCTCTTACGTCGCCACCGACGCGTACGCCGCCGGGGAGATGAAGCATGGGCCGATCGCGCTGCTCGACGAGAGCACGCCCGTGGTCGTGGTGGCCACCGATTCGCCTGTGCTGGAGAAGGTGATCTCCAACATCCAGGAGGTTCGTGCGCGCGGCGCACGGGTGATCGCGGTCGCCACCGAGGGCGATGACGAGATCACGGAGCACACCGATGAGGTGATCAGAGTTCCCCGCACGCACTGGATGCTGGCTCCGCTGCTGGCGGTGATCCCGCTCCAGCTGCTCGCCTATCACGTGGCCCGCAAGCGAGGCCTCAACGTCGACCAGCCTCGCAACCTGGCCAAGACCGTGACCGTCGAGTGAACGCGAAGCGTGCACGGGCAAGTGAGCCCGGAGGCCCGGCGGCCTCGCTACCGGCCGTGGGCATCGATCTGCTGGAGATCGACCGGCTGGAGCGGGCCCTGGAGCGCCGCCCGCGGCTCGCCGAGCGCCTGTTCACCGCGGCCGAGCGGGCCTATGCCTCGAGCCGCGCCCGCCCGGGGCAGCATCTGGCGGCGCGGTTCTGCGCCAAGGAGGCGGTGGCCAAGGCGCTGGCCCTCGAAGCCTGGAGCTTTCGCGACGTCGAGGTGCTCGGCGGCGACGGTCCGCCGCAGGTCCGCCTGCACGGCGCGGTCGCGGATCGGGCGGCCGAGCTCGGCGTCGAGATCGGCGTGTCGCTGACCCACACGCGGCGTGACGCCGCG
Organism: Solirubrobacteraceae bacterium; assembly: GCA_017882465.1. Taxonomy (GTDB): domain Bacteria; phylum Actinomycetota; class Thermoleophilia; order Solirubrobacterales; family Solirubrobacteraceae; genus Palsa-465. The sequence goes on along the minus strand of JADGPN010000176.1, from coordinate 3,491 downwards.
GCGGTGGCGATCCTCCGATGAGGCTCCCGGCGTGGCTGTCGCCGTTGCCCGATGCGGCCGAGCAGCGCGAGCTGGACCGCTGGGCGATCGAGGAGCTCGGCATCCCCGGCCTCACGCTGATGGAACGGGCGGGCGTCGGGCTGGCCGAGCTGGCCGCGGAGCTCGCCCCCCAAGGCAGGATCGTGGCCGTGTGCGGCAAGGGCAACAACGGCGGTGACGGCTTCGTCGCCGGGCGCTGGCTGCGTGAGCGCGGCCGCGACGTGGACGTCCTGCTGCTGGGGGACCCTGACGAGCTCCGCGGTGATGCCAGGGCGAGCTACGAGCGCCTCGAGGGCGCGGCGGCGATCCCGTTCGAGGCCGGCGCGCTGGCCGGCGCCGCCGCGATCATCGACGCAATTCTCGGCACCGGTTTCGCCGGCGAGCCGCGGGACCCGGCCAGGACCGCGATTGAGGCCATCAACAGCGCCGGGGCGGGTGCCGTGGTGGCCTGCGACGTCCCCAGCGGGGTCGACGCATCGACTGGCGAGATCGCCGGCGTGGCCGTGCGCGCCGACGCCACCGCCACCTTCCACGCTGCCAAACCGGGACTGTGGATCGCGCCCGGGAAGGCTCATACGGGCAGGCTCAGGGTGATCGACATCGGCATTCCGGCCGGAGGTCCCGGTGACCCGTCGATGGGCCTGATCGGACCCCGCGTACTCGAGGAGATACCGCGCCGGGGCGCCGACGCGACCAAGTTCGCCGCCGGCAGCGTGCTCGTGTGTGGCGGCTCGACCGGCCTCACGGGAGCCCCATGCCTGGCCGCCGAAGCGGCGTCGCGAGCCGGCGCCGGGTACGTGACGGCCTGCGTGCCGGAGTCGTTGAACGCGATCTTCGAGGGCCGTCTGCTCGAGGTGATGACGGTCCCGCTCGACGACGAGTGCGGCTCGCTGCAGCCGTCGGCGGCCGCGACGGTGCTGGCGCGCTCTGAGCGGGCGCAGGCGCTCGTGCTCGGCCCCGGGCTCGGCCGCGAGGACCCGGCGGCCGAGCTGGCTCGGGAGCTCGCGTCACGGGTGGCGATCCCGCTGCTGCTCGACGCCGACGGGCTGAACGCTCACGCGTCCGCGCTCGAGCGCCTGGCGGCGCGCGGCGCGCCAGCGATTCTGACCCCTCACGCCGGCGAGCTCGCCCGGCTGCTCGGGATGCAGAGCGAGGAGGTCGGGGCTCATCGCCTTGGCCTGACACGCCGGGCCGCCGCGAGCGCTCGCGCGATCGTGGTGCTGAAGGGCGACGACACGATCGTCGCCGAACCCGGCGGTCGGGTGGGCATCAGTCCCGGCGGCGCTCCGGCGCTGGCCACGGCGGGAACCGGAGACGTGCTCTCAGGCGTGATCGCTGCGCTGCTGGCCAAGCAGATGGATCCCTTCCATGCCGCCTGTGGCGGGGTCTTCCTGCACCTCGGCGCGGGCCGCCTGGCTGGGCAGCGGATCGGCGTCGAGGGCGTGATCGCCAGCGACGTGATCGCGGCGTTGCCGGGCGCCCGCGCGGGCGATGCTGCGGCGCCGGCAGCCGACCCATTACGCTGAGGGTGATGCCACTGCGCGCGCTCGCCCGCGTGAACCTGGCGGCGATCGAGCGCAACGTCGCCCGTCTGAAACGCGACCTGCGCCCGGGCACGGAGCTGTGCGCCGTGGTCAAGGGCGATGGCTACGGGCACGGTGCCGTGCCCGCCGCCAACGCGGCGCTGGCCGGGGGAGCCGGCTGGCTGGCCGTGGTCACGGCCCAGGAGGCGGCCGAGCTGCGAGCGGCGGGTGTCGTGGCCCGGACGCTGGTGATGGGCGCGCTGAGCGACGCCGAGCTCGACGTGGCGCTGGCCGCGGATGCCGACGTGGTGGCCTGGAACGAGCGCTTTGTGGCCGAGCTCGCCGCGCGCGCTCAGGGGGCGGTGCGCGTGCATGTGAAGCTCGACAGCGGCCTGGGGCGGCTGGGCACCCGGGATCCGGCTGAGGCCCTGCGGATCGCCGAATGGATCGCCGCCGCGGGATCGCTGGAGCTCGCCGGAGCGATGACCCACTTCGCCACCGCCGACGAGGACGCCGCGTTCATGGCCCGGCAGCTCGAGACGTTCACACCGTTCGCGGCGGAGATGCGCCGCCGCCATCCGGGCATCGTGGTGCACGCGGCCAACAGCGCCGCCACGGTGCGCGACCGCGCGACGCACTTCGATCTCGTTCGCTGCGGGATCGCGATCTACGGGCTCGATCCGATGCAGGAGGACCCGCTCGCGCGCGAGCTCGAGCCGGCGCTCGAACTCACCTCCTACCTGGCGGCGGTCAAGGCGACGGCGCCGGGCCAGAGCGCCGGCTACGGCCGCCGCTTCATCGCCGACCGGGACACCTGGCTGGCCACGCTGCCCATCGGGTACGCCGACGGGTTCCGCCGCGCGTTCTCCGACAACTGCGAGCTGATCGTGGCCGGGCGCCGGCACCCGCTCGTCGGCACCGTGAGCATGGACAACATCACCATCGACCTCGGTCCCGTCACCGACCTCGAGCCCGGCGCGACGGCGACGATCATCGGTGCCGACGGGGGAGAGCGGCAGACGGCGGAGGAGCTGGCGCAGCGGATCGGGACGATCAACTACGAGATCGTGTGCGCGATCTCCGACCGGGTGCCCCGGGCGTACCACCGCGACGGGGCCCAGGCATGAGCATGCCGATCGAGCCACTGCGGGCCAGCGGCGCGGAGGCGTGGCTGGTCGGCGGCGCCGTGCGCGACCGGCTTCTCGGCCGCAGCACCTGCGACTACGACGTGGCTATCCGCGATGACCCCGAGCAGATCGCGAGGGCCGTCGCCCGCGCTGCCAACGGGCATCCGTTTCAGCTGTCGGACGAGTTCGGGGCCTGGCGCGTCGTCGCTCGCGACCACAGCTGGCAGCTCGATCTGGTCCCGCTCACCGGCGCGACGATCGAGGAGGATCTCGGCCAGCGCGACTTCACGATCAACGCGATCGCCGAGCCGCTTGCCGCCGGCGAGCTGATCGATCCCTGCGGTGGCCGCGAGGACCTGGCTGCGGGCCGGTTGCGGATGGTGTCCTCGCGGGCGTTCGCCGACGATCCCCTGCGAGCGCTGCGGCTCGCCCGGCTGGGGTGCGAGCTCGGGTTCTCGCCCGAGGCCGCCACGATGGCCGCGGCGCGCGCCGAGGCGGACGGCCTGGCCGATGTGGCCGTGGAGCGCGTGTTCGAGGAGCTGAAGAGGATCCTCACCGCCGAGCGTGCGTTCGAGGGCCTCGCGCTGATGGACTCGCTGGGCGTGACCGCCGTGGTGCTGCCGGAGCTGGTCGCGCTGCGGGGAGTGGAGCAGAGCCGGTTTCACCACCTCGACGTCCACGACCACACGCTGGCCGTGCTCGGCGAGACGATCGAGCTGCAGCGCGATCCCTCGGCCGCGTTCGGCGCCGCCGCCGAGGGCCTTCGGCGCCTGCTGGCAGAGCCGCTGGCCAACAACCTGAG
>JADGPN010000175.1 GCA_017882465.1 Solirubrobacteraceae bacterium | reverse complement strand
CGCCGCGATCACGGCTCCGCCCAAGTGCCAAGCGCGCCCATCGGCCGGCTTCGTTGGTGCTCGTGGGCATCAACCGCCGCAGTCGGCGTCGCTCTCGGTCTTCCCGGCTGCGCGGTTTCTTCTACCCGACACGCCCCTCGGCGCACTCGGGCGTCACATACGAACCCCACCGGCACGCCGATCGCCGAGCGATGCGAGCGTCTCAGCACCTCCGCGCTTCGCTTGCGCTCAGGACGACACGCAGCAGTCCGCTGGCTCCTCCCGCTCGCTGCCGCTCCACTGCAAGAGCGATCACGCCCGGGCTCGACGCCTGGCTGCGGCTCCTGGTGCGGAGCAGTCACGACTTCGCCGTAACTGCTTGAGGCGTAATCCAGCAGCGGAAGCGCCCGGGTCGGGAAGCGCCGGATCGCACGTTGCGAGAGCCCCGTTCTCTTGAGGGCGTCGCCAAACTCCCCCTGATTTGTGCGGCGAGCGAGACAGATTCGGCTCGCCCGCTGTCATCGGCCTCGTCGAGTCGATGACATCCTCGAGGTTGGCGATTCGGAGGACCCGAAGCGCCGGGCGTGGTGATCCTGCCTCCGTCGCGGCGCCGGCGATGGTGAGGCCGATGAATTTGGCTCTGGATCGCGGTCTCATCATGTGCGGCCAAGGCCGCACCACGGCTACCGATCAGGGAGGACTCAATTGCGCAGCGATGATGAGATGGGCTTTCCCAAACTCGCCGCGCCGGCACGCCGCGCGCTGTTGGCCGCTGGCTATACGCGGCTGGATCAGCTAGCTCAGGTCTCCGAGTCCGATCTCACGAAGCTGCACGGCATGGGGACGACTGCGATTGCGGCCCTGCGCGAGGCGCTTCATGAGCGCGGCCTCTCGTTCCATGCGGGCGTTCCCGCGTCCGACCATCTGCACGGGGTGGCGGGGTCACCCGGCGAGGTCGACGAGTATCTGCGTGGTGTCGAGGAGCCGGGCCGCAGCACGCTTCAGACGCTGCGGCGCACGATCCTCGAGATCGTCCCGGACGCGGAACAAGTGATCTCCTACCGCGTTCCGGCTTTCCGGGTACGCGGTGAGACGGTCGCTGGCTTTGCCGCGTTCAAGAATCACCTGAGCTACCTGCCGTTCAGCGGCTCGGTCCTCTCGCAGCTTGCGGATGAGCTCGACGGCTACGCGATGACCAAGAGCTCCCTGCACTTCCCTGTTGACCGCCCCCTGCCGAAGGTGCTTGTCAAGAAACTGATCGCGGTGCGCCTCGCGCAGGTCGGCGGGCGCTCGCGCTAAGCCGCTGCCACAGCGGCCTCTACCCTCGCGATCCCGGGGCAAGCCGCTTGCGCGAAACGGAGCCACCGATTCGGCCCCGCTTTGCTAATCGTGCGGTACTCGGCACCAGCTGAACTGGCGTCCTGTTCCGCGCGGGTTGGGCGCCTCAGCGGTCGGCGCCCGTGTCTCGGCGGGCCCCGAGCTGCGCCGTACGCGAGATCCGCGCGGAGCAGGGAGGCCGTCGGTCCGGAAGAGATGCTCGTCCTGATGTGAAAGCGGGGCTCCGCTCTGGCGGGGTGGTTGACGCTTTCGCGTGGTCGAGCCGGCTACTCCGTCAGTCCGATTGCCTCGATCGGCCGGGCGTGCAGCGCTCGTCGCGTCGGCAGCGCCAATGCTAGTAGCGCCAACAGTGCCGAGACGCCGAGGATGGCCGCGAGTTGGTCGAGCGGCACGTACGGGCGGAGGCTGCCGGTCAGGGCGTGGCTGAGCGGCAGCAGGGCGGCGGCCGCGATCGCTAGCCCGAGCCCCAGTCCGATCGTGATGATGAGGCCGGCTTCCCAGCGGGCCATCGAGCGCACTTGGGGTTGGGTGCCGCCGACGAGTCGCAGGAGCCCGAGTTCGCGGCCGCGTTGTAGCGCGATCATCGTCAGGGTGTTGATCACTGCGATCGAGGTGAAGGCGAAGATGATTACGACGAACAGTGGACCGAGCCAGCGGTTGGTCTCGCGCTCGGTGTCGGTCTCGGTGCTCAGCGATGCGCGGTCATTCACCCGCAGTCCCGGGTATCGCGCTGCCAGTGCCTGCAGGCGTTGGGCGACGGCGGCGGGGTGGGCGGTGTGTACGAGGATCGTTCCGAGCAGCGGGGTGGTCTGGTGGCCGGCCGTGAGCTCGGGGGCGAGCAGCGCGTCGCCGAACGCCAGCGCCCGGGTGTAGATCGCTACGACGGTGGCATGAGTCCGGGTCCCGTCGCCGAGCATGACCGGCACGCGGTCGCCGATGTGGGCGTGGGCGGCGGCGGCGCGCTGGTGCCCGAGGGCGATCGTGTCGCCGTGCAGCGCCGAGAGTGAGCCGGAGCTCACGCCGGGGTCGAGCCCTCCGCCCTGGCCGCCGTTGAGGATCTCGGCGGGGATGGTGTCGTCGGAGATCCCCAGGCTTGGGCCGAGGGTGGTGGGGGTGAGGGCGACGGCCGGGCGCACTTCGGGCGTGGCGCGGACGTCCGCTAGCGTCGCGGTCGGCAGTCCGGGTCCGGTGCTCGTGATGGCGAGCTCGCCGGACAGCGCCGCCTGCCGCTGCTGGGTGACGGCGTGGTCTTGGGTGGTCGTGCTGAACAGCAGGGTGCAGCTCATCGCGACGGTGAGCACCAGGGGTGTGCTGGCCGACGAGAAGCGCCGTGTGGCGGTGCGCAGGTTCGCGGAGGCCAGAAACCCTCCGACGGGCGAGATTCGGGCAAGCGGTGGCCCGATTTCGTGGCCATCCGCCTTACTCCCAGCAGGCTATGGTCCCTCGCCCCTTTCGGGGTTACAACCCGTTACCGGGCCGAGGTCAGCTGGGTGGGCACAGGGCTTCTCGACAGCCCCGATCGTCCCTCTGACAGAACGACACTCCTTACCAGGTGCGCACCGGGCGCACCACCCCCACGCTGCCCAAGACGACCCCCTGGGCGCGGGCGAGCTCGGCGAGCGCCCGCCTGTACAGCTCGCTCCCGGCTTCGATCGTCTTCAGCTCGCGCAGCACCTCAAGCAGGCGCCGGTAGGCCTCCTGCCCTCCGCGGCGGATGGCGTCGAGCAGCTCGGCGAGCGCAGGGTCGGGCTCGAGCGCGAGCGGCTCGGCGGGCCGAACCTCCGGCATCCACGCCTGCATGTCGGCCCGGGTGACGCGCACCAGGTGCGGGCCGTAGTTGACCCGCAGCCGGTGGGCGTGGATCTCGTCCATCAGATCACCGGCCTCGCGCGTGTTCAGCCGCTCGGTGACCATCGCCCTGTCCCCGACCGCGAGGCCGACGAGCACGTCGAGGTGCTCGGCGCTCTTGCCGCGCGGCGTGGCGGTCAGCAGCCAGCAGTCAGCGACGCATCCGAACCGCACCTGGGCGAGTGCCTGGTGTGCCTCGGTTGCGGGGTTGGCGTAGCGGAGCGCCTCGTCGGCGATCAGCAGGTGCCACGGGATCGCCTGCAGATCGGACGGGTAGCGGTCCAGCACGCTGTTCGGGACGAGCGCTACTCCGGGCCGGTCCCCCAGCTCGCGATCGAAGCGGCGGATCTGCCCGGCGATCTGCCGATCGTCGGAAAGAAAGAGCAGCTCGAGGTTCGGCGCCAGCGGCGCCAGCCCCCGGCCCGGCGCGCCACGGCTCAGCTCCTCGCGCCACTGACCGAGCAACCTCCCCTCCGCCACCACCAGACCGCGGAACCGCGGCTGCGTCGACGCGCGGTGCGCAAGCGCCCGGCCGGATGAAATGGTCTTCCCGGTGCCAACGGCCGAGGCGTCGGCACCGGAGCGGACGACCTTCAGCGCCGCCATCTCCCGCTGGCGGCCGAGCAGCACAGGATCGTCGGCCAACGGTTGCGCGAGCGTCATCCGTACCACCTGGCGCGCTCCGGCCCCGAGCGTCACCTTTGCTCGGGCTCGCTTCAGGGCGCGGAGCTCTGAATCGAAATCCCTCAGGCGGCAGCCTCTCGAGTCCCGGCCGTTGCCGTTGATGTTGCCGTTTGGATGGTGACGATGTGGCCGAGCGCTTCGAGCTGGCGGACGAGTCGTTTGGTGGCCTTGTCAGGGTCTTGTCGGGTGAAGTAATCGCCGCCGAGCTCGCGGTAGAGCTCGCCGTTGTTCAGCATGTGCCAGGCAGCGGTCAGGATCGAGTGCCCAACAGCGGTGATCGCCTTGGAGTGCCCTCGACGGCCGCGGAGTCGCTGGTACTGGGCGGCGTAGTAGCAGTCCTTGGTCTTGGTGGCCGCGAGCGCGCCCTCGGTCAACGTGCCGCGCAGCCATTTCGATCCCTTGCGGGTGCGTCCGGATCGGCGTTTGCCGGCGGATTGGTCGTTGCCGGGGCAGACCCCGGCCCAGGACGCGAGGTGCTTCGGGGTCGGGAAGACGCTCATGTCGACGCCGATCTCGGCGATCAGCACCTCAGCGACGCGCTGCTTGACGCCGGGGATGCTCATCAGCAGGTCACGCTGGGCCGCGAAAGGGAGCATTCGCTCCTCGATATCGACCGAGAGACGATCGATCGCCTCCTCCAGAAAGTCGATGTGCGCGAGGATCTGGCCGATCACGAGCGCGTGCTCGTCCTCGAACCGGCCGACCAGCGCCTCCCGCAGCGCGGGGATCTTCTTGCGCAGCTGCCCGCGCGCGAGCTCGGCGAGCACGTTGGGGTCGGTCGTGCCGGCCACGAGCGCGTCGAGCATGTCGCGCCCGGACTTGCCGAGAATGTCGGTCGCGACGCACCCGAGCTTGATCCCGGTGTCCTCCAGGATCTTGTGCAGCCGGGCGGCCTCGCGCTGGCGATCCTGGATCTGGGTCTTGCGGTATCGGGTCAGGTTCCGGAGCGTGCGGATCGGCTTGGGGGGCACGAAACTCGCCTTCAGAAGCCCGGCCTCCAAAAGTTGGCAGAGCCATTGCGCGTCGAGCACGTCGGTCTTGCGCCCCGGGCACTGCTTGACGTGCCGTGCGTTGACCAACATGCAATCGAAGCTGTCCTCGAGCACCGCCCAGACGGGCTTCCAGTACACGCCGGTGGCCTCCATCACGACCTGCCTGACCCCGAGCGCCGCGAGCCAGTCACCCAGCGCCAAAAGCCCGGCGACGGTCGTCTGGAACTCCGCGATGTGCTCGATCAGCTTGCGACCCTCCCACACGCGCACGCACGCGGTCACGCTCGCTTTGTGCACATCCAGCGCACCAGGGCGCTCAACGATCCGCTCCATCTCACATCCTCCTGTGATCGACAACGATGTCCGCCGTCCGCAGGAGCCTCGCATCGACAGGCGAGTCTGAATCACGTGCTCAAGGCAACAGTCCGGGGTTCCGGCCAAGGCCCCCACGCCAGACTGATCTACGGGCTCACGAGCACCACAGAGAAATCGGCGTCAGCGCACGGCGCGCACGATCATCCCGCCGCGCCCGCGAGCCGTCGAGTGTCGCAACCCCGATTTCATATCCCCGCGGGTGGCGAAGCCGCCATGGCGACTGATCTGGCCGAGGCGCTCGACGTCCTGGCCTCCACGATCGGCCTGTTCGCCGATTCGGGAATCGAGCGCGAGCAGACGCAGGAACTGATGTTGATGCAGCGCCAGGCGATGGAGCGCGCCGCGGCGCAGAGCTCCCTGTCGGCGCTCGACACAGCCGATGCGGAGGACGACTTGCTCGCCTCACTCGAGCGGCTCGATGTGGCCGAGCCGTGGCGCCTGACCGAGCCGCTCGCGGGCGCCGGCGTCGACGCGGCATGGCTCGCTCGTCTGGCCCAGATCGCGGGGCCGGCCACGAGCGACGCGATCGCGTGGATCGCAGCGTCGCTGCCGGCCCGTGGGCTGGCGGCGGAGATCGGTGAGTCGACCGACCGGATGGGCAGGCTCGTCAAGGCGATCAAGCCGTACGCGTTCATGGACCGGGGTGAGGTCGTCGAGACCGACATCCACGAAGGTCTCCAGACGACCCTCGTTGTGCTCGGTCACAAGATCAAGCACACGTCGATCGAGATCCAGCGAGACTACGACCCCTCGCTGCCGAAGCTCACGCTTCGCGGCTCCGAGCTCAACCAGGTCTGGACCAACCTGCTGGCGAACGCGATCGAGGCGCTTGGAGACTCGGGCACGATCGAGCTCACCACCGCGCGCGACGGCCTGTGCGCCCGGGTCGACATCGCCGGCAACCGACCGGGAATCCCCGCCGAGATCGGCGACCGGGTGTTCGACCCGTTCTTCACCACCAAGGATGTCGGCGAGGGCACAGGCCTCGGGCTCGACACCGCACGCCGCATCGTGACCGAACGACTGAACGGCTCGATCGAGTTCGAGTCAGCGCCGGGACGGACGGTCTTTCACGTCTGGCTGCCACACGACAGCGCCAACGCGTAGACGAGCGGCCGAGCCGAGGCACCACTCCACACCGTGGTGGGAGTGCGGCGACACTCGGTGGCGTCAGGAAAGCGGCGCGCTCGGCGGGCGCCGGCGCCGTGCCGCGACCAAAGCAATGCTCAGGGCCACCAGCCCGAGCAGGACGCCCAGAATCCCCAGTCCGGTTCGGGGAGACGTGTCACCCTGGACCCGCCCCAGGAATCCCGGCAACGCCTCGCACGCGACGGTGAGGTAGACGATGCCGACCGTGAGAAGAGCCAAACCGACAACCATGGCCAGCAACACGTGAACGTTCACTCCGCGTCTCACGGGGCCGAGCTTAGCGCTGGACCTCACTGCCGGCCAGCTGGGTTACTGGAGCGGACGACGAGACGGGTCGGGAGCAACTGGCGCAGCGAGCAGGGTGGCGGCTGCGGTGGCGCCTTCGGCGATCGTGCTGTCGGTGCCAGCGGCGACCGGAACGCGGTCGCCGCCAACAGCCATCGGCGTCACCGCCCTGTTCTTGCTGACAACCACCACCGCGCCCACGAGCATGCCGCTCCGAGGACCTCAGCCCGGATGGGCTGCCGCGGCCATGGTCGCAATCACCGGCGCGGCGTCGATCGCGGCGCACGACCGTCGCCGGGAAGGTTTCCGCTGCGCCCGCCGTCCTAGGAGTGATGGCCGGCATCGGGTCGGCTCGAGGACGCGCGGGCTTTGCCGTGCGTAGGAGGTGGACTGTATGGGTGGAGCAGCAATTCGGACACGGATTTCGACACGGCGGTCACGCCCAGGACCGCGGGCGCGATGGGGCGTCCCGCTCGCCCTGGTCGTGGTCGTCGCGGCCGCGGCGGTTCCGGTCGTGGCCAGTGCCGGAACGAGCGGCCAATACGTGCAGACGAACCTGATTTCCGATATTCCCGGAGTGGCCCGAATCACCGACCCCAATCTGGTGAACCCGTGGGGCCAGGCGGCGAGCCCGACCTTACCGCTGTGGGTGGCCGACAACGGCACCAATGTCTCCTCGCTCTACACCGGTGGTGTGAAGGGGAGCATCCCGCAGATCGTGCCGCTCGTGGTCAGCATTCCCGAGGGCGCGCCGACGGGCGTCGTGTTCAACCCCACCGGTGACTTCGTCGTCCACACGGCAAAGGGAGCGGCACCAGCCAGTTTTATCTTCGCCTCCGAGACGGGACGGATCACCGCCTGGAGCAAGGCGGTGTCGGGCACGAAGGCATCGATCACGTTCACAAGCAAGGACGCGGTCTACAAGGGCCTGGCGCTCGCCTCGGTCGGCGGCGCGCACTATCTGTATGCGAGCAACTTCCACGAGGGTCGCATCGATGTCCTCAACGCGCACTTCAAGAAGGTGAGCCTGCCGGGCGGCTTCACGGACGCAGGCATCCCGGCCGGGTTCGCGCCGTTCGACATCCAATTGCTGGGTGGTGAGCTGTACGTCACCTACGCCAAGCAGGACGCGGCCAAGCACGACGATGTGGCCGGGCGCGGCAACGGGTTCGTCGACGTCTACGACACCAGCGGGCATCTGGTCCGGCGGCTGATCTCCCGTGGCGATCTCAACTCGCCGTGGGGTCTGACGCTCGCGCCGGCGAGCTTTGGCGCCTTCGGCGGCGATCTGCTCGTGGGCAACTTCGGCGACGGCGCGATCCACGCCTACGACCCGACCACGGGCGCAGAGAAGGGTCAACTGACCAACACCGATGGCAACCCGATCCTGATCGACGGCCTGTGGGCACTTCGGTTCGGCAACGGCACCTTCGCCACTGACGGAACGCTGGTGTTCACCGCCGGTATCGGCGGCGAGAGCCACGGCCTGCTCGGCGAGATCACCCCAGCCGGCTGACGACGCTCAATTGTGGGTGGGCCGCGCCGAGGCGTGGCCCAACCCGCGTCATCAGCGGCGTATGGCGGTCCCGAAGACGACATCAGTACGCAGTCTCCTCACCGAGTGCGCTCTGAGCATGCCCACGAGGCGGTCATGGAGCGCGTCGCGCTGCTCGGGCGTAAGGGCTTCCACTGTTGGCTCGGTAGCCGGATCCCAGGACGACATCCCAGGTGAGGATCTTCCGGTTCATCGCTGCCAAGAAGGCCGAGCACTCGATTCAGATCATGTGCCGCGTGCTCGAGGTCTCGCGCTCAGGGTTTCACGCCTGGGCGATCCGCGAGC
>JADGPN010000174.1 GCA_017882465.1 Solirubrobacteraceae bacterium | reverse complement strand
GCACGATCACGTCGGCTGACCAGGTCTCACCGTCGGTCGAGGTCAGGGTCCGGGCGACCGGGTCGATGGTGGCGATCTCGGCCATCTTGACGTCGACGTGCGGATAGCGGTGGAAGAGCTTGCGGAGCGGGTAGGCGATGTCGCTCCCCGACAGCGCGGACGTCGCCACCTGGTAGAGCAGCGGCTGAAACTGGTGGTAGTTGTTGCGGTCGATCAGGGTCAGCCGGATGCCCTCCTGCTCGGCCAGCTTCTGGGCGCAGCCGAGGCCCGCGAAGCCGCCGCCGACGATCACGACGTGTCGCTGTCCGCCGGGCGCACTCACGTGGTCGCCCCGGAGGTGGAACCAACGCCCAGTCGCTGCTCGAGGTGCTCGCCCACGCGGATCGCGTTGGCCATCGCCGTCAGCGCCGGGTTGACCGCCCCGATGCTGGGGAAGAAGCTCGTGTCCACCACGTACAGGTTGTCGACCTCGTGCGCGCGGCAGTCGACGTTCAGGACCGCGGTGGCCGGATCGGTCCCGAACCGGCACGTTCCGGCCTGATGCGCGCAGCCCGCGATCGGGATCTCGTTCTTCAGGTAGGCGTGCCGGGGTGAGAGGTCGTCGTGCATCCCGAGGTGCTTCAGCATCGACTTCAGCTGCTTGAACAGCTGCCGCTTGGGCTCCTCGTTGGAGGGTGCGTAGTTGATCCGGATCCGCCCGTCGGACCCCACGGTGACCCGGTTCTCGGGCCGCGGCAGATCCTCGGTGGAGAGCCAGAAGTCGACAGCATGTTGGGCGATCTTCTCCAGGCTCCAGGTCGGGGCCAGCGCGGTCGCGACCGGCTTCTCGCCCCGGAACATCGGCGCCTGGGACTTGCCGATCATCTGGATGTTCCCCATCGGGTACGGGAACTCGTCGGTGCCGAAGTAGAAGTCGTTGATCCCCAGCGTCTTCTGGAAGATGGTCGGATTCTCATCACGTGAGAGCGCCAGCACGGCGACGCTGTTGTGGAAGACGTAGTTGCGACCCACGAGATCCGAGCCGTTGGCGAGGCCATTGGGGTGCTGGTCGTTGGCCGAGGACAGGAGCAGCCGGGCGGAGTTGGCGGCGCCGCAGGAGACGACCACCAGGTCGGCGGCGAATGTCTCCTGATGATCCTCGCGCAGCGTGACCACGCCGGTCACCTCGGTACCGGCCGGGTTGGTCTCGAGGCGCACGACCTGCGTGTTCGTGAGCAGGGTCACGTTCGGATGCTCGAGCGCGGGCCTGACTCCGAGCACCTCGGCATCGGACTTCGCGTGCACCAGGCAGGGGAAGCCGTCACAGTCCTGGCAGCGCACACAGGCGCTGTAGGCCATGTTGGCCTCGTTGAGCATGACCCCGCAGGGCGCATGGAAGGGGTGCAGCCCGGCGGCGGCGAAGTCGTCGTGAAGCTGCTGCATCCGGGGCTCGTGCGAGACCGCCGGAAACGGATACTCGGCGCTGGCCGGCGGGTCGGTGGGATCCTCTCCGCGCGCGCCGTGGACGTGGTAGTACTGCTCCGCGCGAGTATAGAACGGCTCCATCTCGTCGTAGCTGATCGGCCACGCCGGCGAGATGCCGTCGTGGTGTCGCAGCTCGCCGAAATCCCGCTCGCGCAGGCGGTAGAGAGCTGCCCCGTAAAGTTTGGTGGCTCCCCCGACGAAGTAGTGCACCTGCGGCTGGAAGGGCTTCTCGTCGCCGTCGTACCACGTCTCCGGGGAGATGTAGCGATTCGCCACGAACACCTCCTCGGCGAGCCAGTTCTCGGGCTCGCGGGGCAGCCAGCTGCCGCGCTCGAGCACCAGGATGCGCTTGCCGGACGGCGCGAGGTGCCTGGCCAGGGTCCCTCCGCCGGCGCCGCTTCCGATGATGATCACGTCGTAGCGGTCCATCAGATGAACTCCTCCAGTCGCTCCGCCAGGATGATGCGCGCGCCTGCCTCGATCAGGGCCAGATGGGAGAAGGCCTGCGGGAAGTTCCCCAGATGCCGGCCCGTCTCGGTGTCGAACTCCTCTGCGAACAGGCCCAGGGGCGAGGCCACGCGGAGCAGGCGCTCCATCAGATCCACCGCGCGCTGCATCTCCCCGATCACCGCCAGCGCCGACACCAGCCAGAACGAGCAGATCAGGAACGTCCCCTCCTTGCCCGACAGTCCATCGTCGGTCTCCTCGGTCCGGTAGCGCAGCACGAAGCCGTCCTCGGTCAGCTCGTCGGCGATTGCCAGCACGCTCGCCCGGAGTCGCTTGTCGCCGGCGGGCAGGAACCCGAACAGCGCCGCCAGCAGCGTCGATGCGTCCAGCGAGTCGGTCCCGTAGTGCTGGCGCAGGACCCCGCGCTTATCGACCCCATGCTCGAGGATGTCGGCCTTGATCTCCTCCGCCGTCTCGTGCCACTTGGCCTGGCGTTCGTCGTCGCCTCGGATCGCCGCCAGCTGGGCCGCGCGATCGAGCGCCACCCAGCACATCAGCTTCGAGGACACGTAGTCCTGGGGCTCGCCGCGAGCCTCCCAGATCCCCTGGTCGGGATTGCGCCACACGGCCGAGGCGCACTCGGCCTGGGCGATCACGATCGGCCACAGGGCCCTCGGCAGCCGCTGGCTGCGCCGGGTGTGCAGCAGGATCGAGTCGAGCGCGGCGCCGAAGACGTCGTTCTGGCGCTGGTTGAAGGCGCCGTTGCCCACGCGGACCGGCCGGGCGCCGCCGTAGCCGGAGAGCTCGTCGACGGTCCATTCGCTCAGGTCGCGGCGGCCGTCGATCCCGTACATGATCTGCAGCGCGCCGTCCTTATCGGTCTCGAGGTCGGCGACGAACTGCATGAACTCGTCCGCCTCCCAGTCGAGGTTCATCCAGTGCAGCGCCTGCAGCGTGAAGGTGGCGTCGCGGATCCAGGTGTAGCGGTAGTCCCAGTTGCGCTCTCCGCCCGGCGTCTCGGGCAGGGAGGTCGTGGCCGCCGCGACCGTGGCGCCGGTCGGCATGTAGGTCAGTCCCTTGATGGTCAGGATCGAGCGCTCGATGACGTGGCGCCAGCGGTGGTCGGGGGCGCGCGCTCCCGACAGCCAGCCGCGCCAGAAGTGGGTCGTCCTGTCCAGTCGCATCTCGGCCTCCGCCACGCTGGCCGGGGCGTCGAACTGCTCGGCCCAGGAGAGCGCGCAGTAGAGCTTCTCGCCCTCGTGCAGCTGGTGGCGCGCGCGCACTCGGCCGCCCTCGATCCCCAGCGCCATGTCGGTCCGCAGCCGCATCGTCAGTTCGGCTCCGGTCGCGTCGGCGGTGTGGCGGTCGTCGCCGACCAGCGTCCATTCGGCGGCCGCCCGTCCGTAGTCGAACACGGGCTCGCAGACGAGCTCGATCTCGACGAAGCCGCCGACGCACTCCACCGTCCTCACGAGCAGATGATCGCCGTCGATGTCGGCCGGGGGACGCGTGTGCGGCGTCACCTCATCCTCACCGCGCCGCGGTCCCATCGTCAGCGCGTCGCGCACCCGGACCCAACCGCTCGGGGTGTGCCACATCGTGATCAGCGTGTTCGTCCCGGCCTCGTAGTAACGCGTGGTCGGGACGTTGATCCCGAACGGGCCGATCCGGAACGATCCCGCCTCGCGATCGAGCAGGGTCGCGAACACGCTCGGCGCATCGAACGAGGGAACGCACATCCAGCCGACGCTTCCATCGGGGGCGATCAGCGCGCTGGTGTGACAGTTGGAGAGGAAGGCGAAATCGGCGATCGGGGGAAACGGGGATGGTGCCGCGGCGCTGGCCACCCCTCGGCCGGCCCGCGCCCCGGGGCCGTCGGCAACCGGCTTCGATTTCGACGTGGGCTTGGACGCTGCCGTGCTCACGACTCCACCCACGGTCCCTGCCAGCGCCCGAAGCCCGTCACGAGCCGGTCGGCTTCCTCCGGCCCCCAGGAGCCCCTGGCGTACGTATGCACCGGCGGCGGGGTGTCGAGCAGCGGCTGCATGACCCTCCACGTCTCTTCGACGCTGTCCCAGCGCGTGAAGTTGGCGCTGCGGCCGGCGAGCGCATCGCTCAGCAGCACCTCGTACGGGGTCGGTCCCTCGCCACCCTCCTCGGCGAACTCCATGTCCAGCGTGATCGCGTCCGGAGCCGTGGCGCCGGCGCGCCGCGCGTCCAGGACCAGCCGGATCCCGGTGGTGGGATCGAGCTTGACCACGAACTGAGCCGGCTTGGGGGAGTGCTTGTGGGTGCTCACGAAGCCCAGCCGCGGCGGGCGCTTGAACACCAGCCGGACCTCCGTCTGAGTGACGGGGAGGCATTTGCCCGTACGGATGTAGAAGGGAACACCGGCCCAGCGCCAGTTGTCGATCTCCAGCCGCATCGCCGCATAGGTTTCGGTGGTCGAGTTCGGGGCCACGCCCTTGACGTCGAGGTAGCCGTCGTACTGGCCGCGCACGTAGTGGGCCGGGTCGGCAGCGGGCATGGATCGGAACACGGCGAACTTGGCGTTCTTCAGCGTCTCGGCGTCGTTACCCGCCGGCGCCTCCATTGCGGCGGCCGCCAGCAGCTGCATGAGGTGATTGACGACCACGTCCCGCAGCGCGCCCACCGGGTCGTAGAAGTGCCCGCGATCCGCTACGTCGAAGGCCTCGGCCATCGTGATCTCCACCAGCTCGACGTGGTTGCGGTTCCAGACCGGCTCCAGCATCGAATTGGCGAAGCGGATGTAGAGGAACTCCTGCAGGCCCATCTTGCCCAGGAAGTGATCGATTCGGTACAGCTGGGACTCGTCGATGTACTGGTGCAGCTCGTCGTTGAGCGCGGTGGCAGAGGTCGAGTCGTGGCCGAATGGCTTCTCCACCACCACGCGGGCCCCGTCGGTGAGCCCAGCCTCGGCCAGGCCCTTGACCACGGTGCCGAATAGGAACGGGGGAACCTCGAGGTAGAACACCGGCGCCTTGGCCCCGGCGATCGCCTTGCCGAGCTTGCCGAACGTCACGCTGTCGGAGAAGTCGCCGCTCACGTATGACAGGCGCGCGGCGAAGCGCTTGAAGACCTCTTCGTCGATCGTCTCGCCGGTTTCCTGGATCGACTCCCGCGCGCGGGCACGCAACTGGTCGGCGGTCCAGTCCTCCACCGCGACCCCGACGATGGGGCAGTTCAGGAGGCCGCGACGCTCGAGCCGGTACAAGGAGCGGAAGGTCATCACCTTGGCCAGGTCTCCGGTGATGCCGAAGGCGACGAGCACGTCTCCCTCGGAGCCCTCTCCGGATTGCCGGGTACCGGTCGGCACAGCCCTGGGCTGGTCGGCAACCGCGGAAGATCGAGTCACTAGTACGCTCCTGGATTCCGTTTGAGGACGGCCGCGCAGGCCACTACGGGTACGCGGCACACGCTGGGTTGTTCCTCCTTCCGGCGCATCATCCGAAAGGGGTGATGGCGGTGACGGCGGTGTACCTGATGTGGCCCGGCACCGCTAGGGTGAGCATCACGTCCTCGATCGGTCACCCATGAACGCTCCTTCCGGCGAGCAGTTCGAGATCGCCCTCGGCGAGCAGCGCGCCGTGGTGGTGGAGGTCGGCGCCGGCCTGCGCTCCTACTCCGCTGCCGGTCGGGAGCTGCTCGATGGGTACGAGCCTGACCAGATGAGCAGGTCCGGGCGCGGGCAGCTCCTGATTCCGTGGCCGAACCGGGTGCAGCACGGCAGCTACGAGTTCGATGGGCAGCACCATCAGCTGGCGCTCAACGAGCCGGAGCGACAGAACGCGATCCACGGCCTGGTCCGCTGGGTCGCATGGACGGCCGTCGAACGAGAGCCGCACCGGGTGGTGCTGGAGCACCTTCTCCCGCCGGCGCCGGGATATCCGTTCACGCTCGCGCTGAGGGTCGAGTACGCGCTCCTTGAGTCCGGCCTGCGGGTGCGGACGAGCGCCACCAATGTCGGGGAACGGGCGTGCCCGTACGGATGCGGCGCACATCCGTATCTGCGCGCCGGCCCGGCCACCGTCGATGAGGTGGTCCTGCAGGTGCCGGCCTCGAGCATGGTCCGCTCCGATGAGAACGGCATCCCGGTCGCGGTGGACCCGGTCGACGGCACGGAGTACGACTTCCGGCGACCGCGGGCGATCGGCGGCGCGGTCATCGACCATGCATTCACGGATCTGCAGCGTGACGAAGACGGGATCGCGCGCGTGCACCTGCGGGATGCGGAGGGGATGAGCCGGCTGTCGCTGTGGGTCGACGCCGGCTACCCGTACCTGATGGTGTTCACCGGAGACCCGCTTCCCGACGTGAACCGGCGCAGCCTCGCGGTCGAGCCGATGAGCTGTCCCCCCAACGCGCTGCGCACCGGTGAGGCGCTCGTCAGGCTCGAGCCCGGCCAGACCGTCACCAGTGACTGGGGCATCACGCCCGGCGCCTGAGCCCGGGCGCTGCGCCGGCCGCAGCCTCCGGTTCCTGAACCCGGCACTCCCGCCGGCCGCCGGAGCCGGCCGGCTCCGGCACCGGTGCCCCTACCCCTGATCAGGCGCCGGCTGCGGCCGGGGATGCAGGCGGGCGGGTGACGGCCGGCCATGGGCGACGACGAACGACAGCGCTCCCATCAGCGCCGCCGCGATCGCCGTCACGCCGAAGATCGCCGACAGGCTGAGGCCGGCCCGCTGCAGCGGGCCCACGCCGAAGGCCGCGAGCCCGTATCCCAGCTGGTAGAACGCGATCACGCCGCCCGCCATCGCCGCGGAGACCGCGGTCAGCTGCTCCTGCCCGAAGCTGATCGTCAGCGGCAGCAACGCCGAGCAGCCCAACCCGGCCAGCCCGAAGATCAGGATCCCGGGTCCGGCGCCGCCCGCGGGCAGCGCGGCGAGGATGGTGAACGTGGCCACGAGCACGAATGGCAGCACGTGGTAGACGACCCGCGTCGGGAGCCGGCGTCCGAGCTCGGCGAACCCGATCCGCCCCACGGTGACCATCGCCCAGAACGCCATCAGCGCCAGCGATGCCTGCGTCGCCGAGGCGCCCAGCCGGGTGGTCATCTGCAGCTGCGACCAGTTGCCGTTCATCGTCTCACAGATGCCGTAGAGCACCGCGAAGGCGGCGAACAGCCAGAAGCGCCGTGGGATGCCCGGGCCCGTCGCCGGCGCCGCCGAGGCCGTCGATGGGCCGGTGCGCAGCGGCAGCCCCAGCGTCACCGCCAGCAGCATGATCAGCAGCACCAGGGACAGGACCGGGAGGCCCCACCAGAAGCCGAGCCCGACGAACATCGCCACGAACGCCGGCGCCAGCGCGGTGCCGAGGCCGAGCAGGGCGTTGAGCACCAGCACAGCCCGGTCGACCCGGTCCGGGTTGAAGACCGACGCGTAGGTGTTCAGGACGGGCACTGTGAGACCGAAGCCGAGGCCCAGGAACGCGGTGGCCAGCAGCAGCACCGGGTAGGCGATGCCCTCATGACGCTCGACCGCGGTGCTCGCGATCAGCAGCGCCATCGACACCGTGTTGGCGACCAGCCCCAGGATCAGCACCTTCTTCGAGCTCAGCCGGCGGGCGAGCCGCGGGCCGAGCAGGGAGGCCGCGATCGCCACCGCGACCTGCGGCAGGAACATGTCTCCGTAGAGCCCGCTCGAGAGCGCGTACTCGCTCTTTGCGGTGAAGATCGAGCTGGCCGCCGGGAATGTGACCAGCGTGATCCCCTGGACCAGGCCGGCCGCGTTCACGGCGGCGATCTCCGTTTGTGTCGGCATGACGATGCCCGCCTCCGGTTCGGGAAGCTGCTAATAAACCAGAGATGGCACGGCAGACGGTGGCGATGTTGCTCATGCACTACGGCACGCCGCGCGACCGCGAGGCCCGGGAGCAGCTCGCCGCGGTGCTGCCCGAAGCCGAGGTCGGCGAGGCCGACGAGGTCGGGGTCTTCACCATCGCGGTCGAGGCCCCCGATCTGGAGCACGCGCTGCAGCGGGTCTGGGACGGGCTCGCGGCCTCGGGCACGGACGATCACATCGTCTTCCTCGAGCACCCGAAGCTGCCCGAGCATTGGCGCCCGCGCAGCCGCCGACCCGGTTTCTGATCTCGGGGCTACCGGCCGCTGTGAGCGCTCAGCCAGCCGCGCTGGCCCGGCCGCTGTGAGCGCTCAACGAGCGCCCATGATCAGCTCGATCATCATTTGGTCGGCGTGTTCGTGCCGCCGGCCACGGCCGACGTCGATGCCGCCCAGCTGGTCCTCGGCGCGGATCCGGTCGGCCTCCTCGGGGGAGAAGGACGGCGTCGCATCGGCCAGCTGCTCGGCGCCGGCCTCGCGACACGCCTCGAGTATCTCTGCGTCGGCGTCGAACGCGGCCGCCTTGGCGGCGAGGATCTTGTAGTTGCGGATGCAGCCACGGGCGAACGACTCGTACACGTCGACGTCGTCCTCGGTCCGGTACGCGCGGGCGTCGAAATGGCGCGCTCCGTCGTAGCCCGCGCGCTCCAGCAGCCGCACGGTCAGGAACGCCTCCTTCAGCTCCTCGGCTCCGAACCGGAAGTCCTGGTCGTAGCGCGGCCCGTACTGAGAGTTGAGATCGATG
>JADGPN010000757.1 GCA_017882465.1 Solirubrobacteraceae bacterium | reverse complement strand
CGGCGCCGGCACGGAGTGCGCCTCGGGAGCCGCGCCCGTGTTCACGCTGATGAAGCCGCCGGCCTGGATGATCCGGTCGAACGCCGAACGGTCGACCACGAGGTCCTTGATGAGCGGGAAGCCACCGGCGCGCCACGGCTCCACGGTGATCTCCGCGCCATCGGCGAAGCTCCGCATGTGCAGCTGGCACGTGGTCGTCGGTACGGAGGAGCTGTACCGACCGTGCGGAGCGCCGTTGATGACGACGCCGCACATGCCGCAGATACCCTCGCGACAGTCGTGGTCGAAGGCGACCGGCTCCTTGTCCTCCCCTGTGAGCTGCTCGTTGAGCATGTCCAGCGTCTCGAGGAAGCTCATGTCCTCGGAGACGCCGTCCAGCTGGTAGCGCTCGAGGCGGCCCTCGGCCTTCGCGTTCGCCTGCCGCCAGATGTTGAGTGTGATCTTCACTTGTAGCTCCGCTGCTTCAGCTCGATGAACTTGTACACGAGAGGTTCCTTGTGCAGTACGGGCTTGTCCTCGCCCCCGTACTCCCAGGCGGCGACGTAGGCGAACTCGTCATCGTGACGCAGCGCCTCTCCCTCCTCCGTCTGGCTCTCGGCACGGAAGTGGCCGCCGCAGGACTCGCGGCGGTGCAAGGCGTCGATGCACATGAGCTCACCGAACTCGAGGAAGTCGGCGACCCGGCCGGCACGCTCGAGGGCCTGGTTGAAGTCCTCGTTGACGCCGGTCACGTGCACGTTGGTCCAGAACTCCTCGCGGAGCGCCCGGATGCGGCCGATGGCGATCTGGAGGCCCTCAGCGGTGCGCTCCATGCCGCAGAACTCCCACATGATCGCGCCGAGCTCCTTGTGGAACGAGTCGACCGAGCGGTTGCCGTGGATGCTGAGCAGCTTCTCGATCCGGCCCTTCACCGCATCGAGAGCCTCGACGGCTGCCGGGTGGGTGGCGTCAACCTTCGGGAACGGACCCGTCGACAGGTAGTCGTTGATGGTGTTCGGCAGCACGAAGTAGCCGTCGGCCAGGCCCTGCATCAGCGCCGACGCGCCGAGCCGGTTGGCCCCGTGGTCGGAGAAGTTGGCCTCGCCGCACACGTACAGCCCAGTGATCGAGCTCTGGAGGTCGTAGTCGACCCACAGCCCGCCCATCGCGTAGTGGACGGCCGGGTAGATCCGCATCGGCATCTCGTACGGGTTCTCGCCCGTGATCTGCAGGTACATGTCGAAGAGGTTCCCGTAGCGCGCCTCGATGGTCTTCTTGCCCAGCCGGCCGATCGCGTCCGAGAAGTCGAGGTAGACCCCGCGGCGCACCTCGCGAGGGTTGCCGTCGAAGTCCTTCTCGGCGATGGCCGGGCCAACACCGCGACCCTCGTCGCACATGTTCTTCGCCTGGCGGGACGCGATGTCGCGAGGCACCAGGTTGCCGAACGCCGGGTAGATCCGCTCCAGGTAGTAGTCGCGGTCAGCCTCGGGGACCTGTCGGGGATCCTTGGTGCAGTCCTCGACCTTCTTGGGCACCCAGATGCGTCCGTCGTTACGCAGCGACTCGCTCATCAGCGTGAGCTTGGACTGCGTCTCGCCGTGGACCGGGATACACGTCGGGTGGATCTGCGTGTAGCAGGGGTTCCCGAAGTACGCGCCCTTGCGGTGGGCGCGCCATCCCGCAGTGACGTTGCAGCCCATAGCGTTGGTGGACAGGTAGAAGAGGTTGCTGTAGCCGCCGGTGGCGAGGACGACCGCGTCGGCGAACCAGGACTCGACCGCGCCGGTGACCATGTTGCGGGTCACGATGCCGCGCGCCTTGCCGTCGGCGACGATCAGCTCGACCATCTCGTGACGGCTGTACATCGTCACCGTCCCCGCCGCGATCTGACGCTCGAGCGCCTGGTACGCGCCGATGAGCAGCTGCTGGCCCGTCTGGCCGCGAGCGTAGAAGGTGCGCTGCACCTGGACGCCGCCGAAGGAGCGGGTGTCGAGCAGGCCGCCGTACTCGCGTGCGAAGGGCACACCCTGCGCGACGCACTGGTCGATGATGTTGGCGCTGACTTCGGCGAGCCGATAGACGTTCGTCTCACGGGCGCGGTAGTCGCCGCCCTTGACCGTGTCGTAGAACAACCGCTGCGTCGAGTCGTTGTCGTTGCGGTAGTTCTTCGCGGCGTTGATGCCACCCTGGGCTGCAATGGAGTGGGCGCGGCGGGGGCTGTCCTGGTAGCAGAAGTTGAGGACGTTGTAGCCCGCCTCGCCCAAGGTCGCGGCGGCCGCGCCACCGGCAAGACCCGTACCGACGATGATGACGGTGAGCTTGCGGCGGTTGGACGGGTTGACGAGCTTGGCCTGGAACTGCCGCGTCTTCCACATCTTCTCGATGTCGACGTCTGGCGCCTTGCCGTCGGAGATCTCGTCGCCGAGGCGGTAGAACGCCAAGGCGGGATCGCCCGTCTTGACGGCGGCCTTCTTGGCTGGGGCGGTGGTGGTCACTTGATCCCTCCGAACAGGACTGCAAC
>JADGPN010000756.1 GCA_017882465.1 Solirubrobacteraceae bacterium | reverse complement strand
CCGGTCCGCGGCGTCTTGGCCGGGCGCCGTCGCAGCCCCACACGATCTGTCGACGGCGGATGATCACCGACCAGCGTCAGATACCGATGGCCCTTGCGCCAGCTGACCTCGTGCGCTGGACCAGGTTCGCCGCGCCTACTGGAACGAGCTGCGCTCGCTCGGCGACCCGGACGCCACCAACCTGGTTGTTGTGGCTGTTTATGATCGAGGTGTGAACTGCGCTCCGCATGTTGGCGCCAGCGGAGGGCTTGGCGTTTGGCGGTTGGAGGTCCGTGCGACGCTCCGCCGGCTGACGTGCCCGGAGCATGGGGGTGCGGACGGAGGGGGTGCCGTTCGCGCGGCCCGGGTCGGACTTCACCCGCGATTTCGAGCAGCTGGTCGCGTGGCAAACGTGCGGGAGGTCCAGTCCGATTGGCGGCACGTGGATCTCATGGCGAGCACGGCCGACAAGTCCGCGATCGAACGGATGCTGCGGATCAACTAGCGGACCGTCGGGCGGATCAATGTCCATCGAGATCGCCTCGATCTTTGCCGCGCGCTCGCCGACCGTCGGCTCAAGGACTGAGATCACGTTCGGGAGGGGCGTGAGAGATGTCGGGCTCTGCGATCGATCGCGCTTGCTCGTCGGGGGCGTCTGCGCGCGGCATCGGCGCGCGGGGGCTGGTTGTGTTCTACGTGACCAGCATCGTGGGCGCTGGGATCTTAATCGTGCCTGGGATCGCGGCCCGCAAAGCGGGTCCGGCGTCGCTGGTGGCGTGGACAGTGCTGGGGCTGGCGTCGTTTCCGATCGCGATGATGTTCGCCGAGATGTCGGCCCGGCGGCCGGACTGTGGTGGGATCGCGGCGTTGATTCGTGGGGTGCTCGGCGCTAGCGCCGGCGATACGGCGAGTCTGTTGCTCGTTGGCGCGTACGTGTTGCTGGTGCCGGTCTTGGCGATCGCTTCCGCCCGCCATCTGTGTGACCTGATCTCACTGGACGTGGGTTTCGTCAAGCCGCTTGCCGCGGGGTTTGTCGTGCTCTCCGGCGCGTTCTGCCTGGCTTCGGTCGCGACTGCGGCGAGGCTGCCAGGGGATCGTGCTGATCGTGCTGATCACGTGCTTGCTTGTGGCGGTCGCGCTTGCGGTGCCGTCGATGTCCGCGGCGCGCTTTAGGCCGTTCGCGCCGCATGGTTGGGCGGCCGTGGGCGCGGCGCTGCCCACGGTGTTCTTCTCGTTCCTTGGCTGGGAGAACGTCTCGACGATCGCCGAAGAGGTCCGCGATCCTCGCCGCTCGTTCCACCAGGCCATCCGGATCGCGGTACCGCTGGTGGGAATCCTCTACTTGGGCGTGACCGCAGGGTTTCTCGCTCTACCGCCAGCGCGGAGCATGCTCGTGATGCCGACGCTGCTGCTTGAAGGCGTCGGCACCTCGTGGCGCAAACTCGGCGACGTGTTCGGGCTGGCAGTGATCGTGCCGGCCACCAATGCGTGGCTGCTCGGAGCCTCGCGGATTGTGCTCGCCACAGCCCGCGAGGGACCGCTGCCCGAGAGGCTGCAGCGCCGTTCTTCGCGAACCGGCGCGCCGATCTGGGCGCTGTCCGCGCTTATCGTCGCATGTGTGCTCGTGGTCGCCCTACTCGCCGTGCTCGAGGTCGACGAGAGCTACGCGCTCTCGCTGACCGCCGCGATGTTCCTCGGGCTGTATATCGCGGCCGCGTTCGCCACCTTGCGGGACCGGCCCTCTCCGACAATGACCTTGAGCGCCATCGCCACCGGCTCGCTCGCCGTCGTGTTTCTGCCGTTCACCGGCTGGGCACTGCCCGTCGCCGCGCTGCTCGCCCTGGCTACACACATTCGCACGCGACTGGCCCGCAGCAAGGATGTCATCAGCAGCACGACACGGGGTTCGGGTAGCGATGGAGCAGAAACCAGCGCTAAGGCGTTCGCTTTCGTGAACAGTGCGGACGGGGACCTGCGCGTCGCAGGCTCACCGGAGGCCTCTCGGGGGGGCCGTAATCAGTAGTTGCCGTTCTCCGGCCGGTTGATGTCGCGGTCGAACGGGTGCGAGTCCGCCTCGCCGCGTCGCCAGCGTTCCTTCTCGAAGCCGTACAGCGCTTGGCGGCATTGGCGGATGCATTTGCCGTGCGCGGGGAAGGCGAGCGGCGGCTCGGCGAGCCGTCGGTGGCGTTCGGCGCGAGCATCCGGGTCGACCTGGGAGTGCTCCAGCTCCTCGACGCTGCGGGCGCGGGCGAGCTCGTCGATGTCGGCAGCGATCCGCAGCAGCACTGCTCTGACGCGACCGCTGTCGACGACGAGGTTGTAGCGCTCGGGGTGGTCTGCTTCGGGGTTCCGACCACAAGTCTGCGAAATCCAACGGTAAGCGTTAGTCGACGTTCGTGCTCGATGCCGGAATGGAGCACAGCATTGCATGCCGATCCGCCAGCGGCACGTCGCAATGCAGGCATTTTCTTTTCGCCGGCTGTTGGCCGCGCAGTCCGGCGTGGCAACGCTCAACGTTAGTG
>JADGPN010000755.1 GCA_017882465.1 Solirubrobacteraceae bacterium | reverse complement strand
GTTGCCGCGGTCGTGCTCGAGGTGGTTGAGGAAAGCTCCGATCAGCGGCGCGTCGAGGTCAGCGAAGTCCAGCTGGCATGGCTCTTTGCCGGTCTGCTGTTGGGCGAAGGCCAGCAGCAGGCGGAGGGTGTCGCGGTAGGCGGCGATCGTGCGTGGGCTGGCGTTCTTCTGGGTCATCAGCCGGTCGGTGAACCATGCTTGGAGGGTCGGCGCGAGCAGCGTCATGACCGTCCTCCGAGCGCGTTGTCGAGCCGGTTGGCGACGAGCGCCATCAGCTCCGGCGACGCTTCCAGATACCAGTAGCTCGAGCTCGGATTCGAATGTCCGAGATACGTTGAGAGCAGCGGCATCGCCCGGTCGATGTCAACGCCGGCGTGATGCCAGCCGAGAAGCGTCCGGACAGCGAACGCATGGCGCAGATCATGTGGGCGTCGGTGCGCTTGCTCCCGGCCGGGCTGTGGGTCGACCTGCGCGATCAGCTTGCGAAACGTCTTATGGAACCTGCTTGCGGTGATCCGCGCGCCGATCGTGCTGATGAAGAACGCCGGCGTTTCGGGCCGCGGGCACGCCCGATCACGCAGCCGGGCGTAGTCGCGGAGCACCTGGATGGTGGTGTGGTGCACGGGCACGTCGCGGTGCCGTCGCCCTTTGCCGTCACGGATGTGCAGCACACCGCTGTCGAGGTCGACGTCGTCGCGGTCGAGGGCAAGTGTCTCCCCGATCCGCAGCCCGCTCGTGGCCATCACGCCGATCACGGTGCGATACGTCGCGCCGCGCTGCGCGGGCGTCAGCGCGGCGGCGGCCGCGATCAGCTCGCCGATCTCCCGCTCGCAATAGAGGTAGGGCGCGTTGCGGGTCTCGCGGGCGTGCAGCAGATCGACCGGTGGGATCTCGCTGGCCGGGTCGATCGTCGCGAGATACCGCGCGAACCCGCGGACCATCGAGAGCCGTTCCATGTGGTAGCGCGCGCTCGCGCCCGGCCGGCGCGCCCACAGGACCGAGAGATCGTTCGTGATCCGCTCCGCGCCCGCAGTCTCGAGGAACGCGACGAAGTCCGCGAGCAGGTAGCCGTCGAGCTTGAGCTTGAACCCGAGCTGCCGGCGGACATGCAGATACTCGGCCAGCCGATCTTCCAGGACGGTCATGCCGCACCGCCTTCGGGCCACGGCAGCGCAAGCGTTCGCAGCGCCGCGTAGTCGACCTTGGCGTAAATTGCTGTGGTGCGCAGCTGCTCGTGACGCAGCACCTGGCCGATCTCCGCCAGCGAGCAGCCCGCCCTGAGCATCCGGGTCGCCGCGGTATGACGCAGCCGATGCGCCCCAGCCCGCGGGATCCCCGCGCGCGAGCACGCCGCGCACACGACCGCGCCAACCGCCTTTCGGGTCAGCGGCCCGCCCGGCGGGAGCATCCCCACGAACACAGCGCGCGACTCGCTCGGCGGGCGACGCTGCAGGTAGCCGACGAGCGCCTCGCCGACATCGGCTGGAAGCGGCAGCCGATCATGGCGGCCGCCCTTGCCGCGCACCAGGATCTCGCCGGCGCGCCAATCGATGTCCTCGAGCAACATCGCCGCGACCTCGACGCTGCGCAACCCCAACCGCACCAGCAGCAACAAGATCGCGTAATCGCGACAGCCGACCGCCCGTTGCCGATCGCAGCTGGCCAGCAGCCTGGCGACCGCTTCCGGCTCAAGCGCGCGAGGCATCGCGCGGCCGCGCATGTCAGCGACCTTCGGCACCGCCCACCGAAGCGGCGCGCCGATCCGCCCCGTCACGTGCAGATACACCAAGAACGGCCGCAGCTTCGCGACCGCCCCACGCGCGCCCCCGTCGGTCATCCGCCGGCACTCGAACGCCACGAACTCGCTCACATCAGCCGCCGAGAGCCGCTCGAGCTCAAGCCCGCCACAACGACGCACGCGATGCTGCACGAAGACACGTGCCACGCACTCATACCCGGCGATCGTCGTGTCCGCGAGGCCGCGCTCGAGCAGCAGATAGCGGCGGTACTCCTCGAGCAGACGATCGACCGGCGAACGCGACCTCGACACGTCCAACAACGGCGCGACCCCGATCCCGACCAGGTACTCCACCGGCAGCCGCACGCTCGACGACGCCACGTAGGACCGGTAGCCCGCCGCACGACGAGCATCCAAGAACTCCTGCTCCCGCGCCCGATCCAGCTCAGCGACCGGCAGCCCCCGACTGTCCAGCCAGCGACTCAGAGCCCGGAACTGCGCGAGCCGATCGGCCACCGCTCCCGGCCGATACCCACGCTCCACCAGCCACCGCACATACCCAGCCTCATACGCCGCCAACGGCCCCAACGACATCCGCACGCCCATGAACAGCCTCCTCGCGGTCGATCACACAAACCGCAGAAGCGTCCACCCAGACAAGCAGTTATCAGAACCAGAAACGACGGTTCCCCCCTGAAACCCTGGCCTCCGGCCAGCAACTTCAGATAACGCGCGACTTCACATAGAAGCAGAAAAAGACCCCGGCC
>JADGPN010000754.1 GCA_017882465.1 Solirubrobacteraceae bacterium | reverse complement strand
CAAGTTCTCCCCTGCGGCACGGCCGCGCTCGCACGGTCACCCGCACCAATACTCCGCCCGCGCCGCTGTCGCCGACGCCGGCCGGTCAACCCGAGCTCCATCCGCTCCAGCGCGCGACGTCGATCGCCAGCACCGCGCCCACCGCGCGCTGCTGGGGATAGCGCTCGGCCAGCAGCGTGATTGCGTGCTCGGCCTCGGCCGTGCCGGCTTCGAGCACGCGTCCGGTTCCGTCCGCCCTCACCCACCACAGCTTCGACCAATCTTCGTCGTAGTGGTCGACGAGCACGGAGACCGAAGGGTTGGCACGGACGTTGCCGAGCCGCCGCAGCTCGGTCGTGCGCTTGGGCTTGTCGTCGACAGCGCTGTAGACCGTGTCGCCGTCCACCGCGAAGACGATTGGCACGAGATGCGGGCGCCCGCTCGGATCGATCGTGGCCAGCCGGGCCACGCGCGCGGCGGCGAACCGCTCCCGCGCCTGCTGAGGGGTCACGCCTCGCCAGTGAACTGCGCGATCGCGGACTCCCAGCGCTCGAGCGCCGGCACGACGGCGCCAAGGCCTCCGGAGGGGAGCCAGCGAATCGCGCGCCGGCAGCCCGCGCCGGCCAGCCGTTCAAGCACGCCTGGGTCGGCGGGCACGCCGATCGGGATCACGTCGATATGCCGGTCGGCCCTGGCGCGCAGCTCTGCCGCCCGCTCGGCGATGTCGCCACCACCACGGCCGTAGTTTGGAAACCAGGCGTCGCCGAAGGCGAGCACGCGGTCCAGCACGGTGGGACCGTTGCCGCCCACGAGCACCGGCGGGTGCGGGCGCTGGGCGGGCTTGGGCCAGGACCAGATGCGCTCGAAGCTCACGAACTCGCCGCTGTAGCTCGCTTCTTCATGGGTCCAGATCGCCTTCATTGCCTCGACCCGCTCGGCCATCAAGCGCATGCGGGTCCGGGGGTCGGTGCCGTGGTTGCGCATCTCCTCGCGATTCCAGCCTGCGCCGATGCCGAACTCGAGACGCCCGCCGGAGAGATGATCGACCGAGGCGACCTCCTTGGCGGTGGTGATCGGGTCGCGCTCCACGATCAGGCAGATACCGCTGCCGACGCGGAGCCGCGACGTCGCAGTGGCGGCGGCGGTGAGGGCGACGAACAGGTCGTAGGTGTGGAAGTACTTCGGGGGGAGCTTTTCGCCCCCGGGCCAGGGCGACTCGCGGCTGGCCGGGATGTGCGTGTGCTCGGCGAAGAACAGCGACTCGTGTCCGCGCTCCTCCACAAGTCGTGCGATCGCGCCCGGGCTGAGTCCATCGTGGGTGGGGAAGTAGCCGACTCCGAAGTCCATGCCCCCGAGTCTAAAGTCAGCCGTCCTGCCCCTGCTGCTGAGCGTTCGACCTCGAGGATTGGCACCAGCTCGTGCGCCGACGGGGTCGGCGCAGCGAACTGGCGTCAGCCCGGCCCGGCGCTGGCTCGCGAGACCGTGGCCACGCTCGAGCTGTTCGACGAGCTCGGTCTGCGCTGCACGCTCTCCTGCTCGGGATGACCGCCCGCGCTTACCCTGAGCTCGTGCAGCGGATCGTCGAGCGCGGGCACGAGCGCGCCTGTCACGAAGACGGCGATGTCGTGGTGTTCGGTCAGAGCTGTTGCGAGTTCGAGGCCGATGTTCGCCCGGCCTGCGCGGCCATCGAGCAGTTCACCGGCAAGCGGCCGGTGGGCTACCGGGCGCCGACGTTCGGCGTGAACGCGATGTCCCGTGGTGGCCGGAGGTGCTGGTCGCGCAGGGCTTCGCCTACGACTCGAGGCCCTCGGACACTTTCGTGATCCCGGAGCGCGTGGCGGTTACTCCAGGCCCGCACACCCTGGCCGGCGGCCGGCTGTGGGAGTTCCCGATCGCCAGCTGGCAGGCTGGCAGCCGGTCCGCGTGCCGATCGGCGGTCCCTCGTACTGGAGCCTCACGCCGACGCCGGGTTTGGGTCCTCAGACACCTCATTCGCGCCGCGACGCGAACGTCGCACGACTGAACGACCGACGTGCGTCGCGCGAAAACCGCGCATGCCGGGAGCGAGTGCTTTCGCTGCTGCGCCGCCTTTGATCGGACGATGCCTATGGCGACGATCCGATCGCGTCGATCCGAGCTCGATCGCTGCGAACTGGTCGATCGCTTTCGCTCACAGCTGGTCGCGCGCGAGAACCCTTCGGGCTGATCAGCGAGTTCCTCGCTCTGAGCCCCGTGGGCGTCGGGGGTCGTACCGGCGTGCGGAGATCGGCGTGGCGTCAGGTCGGGCGCCAGACGATCCAGCTCTCCCCACTCCTCGCTATACGCCTGCGCGTGGATCTGGAGCCTGCTGCGCACATGCGCCCTCTCGGCCCGCCGTGGATCGCCTCGACTACGTCATTGATGGACGTGCCGCCGAGCACTCGGGCGACGGCCGCCGCGAAGCGCTCGCCGCTAACCCGGCGGCGATGCGCTCGCGTTCAACCCAGGCACGCTCGGGGTCAGCCTCTATCAACGAGTAAACGAACCGACC
>JADGPN010000173.1 GCA_017882465.1 Solirubrobacteraceae bacterium | reverse complement strand
CAGCGCGCCAGGCTCGTGGGCGAGCCGCTGGTGGCGGCAACACGATCGCGCCCGACCGGATCGGCGGCCTCCCCCGATATGTGCGAGAGCTGGCCTCGGCGCTGGCCGGGGCCGGATGCGAAACCGTGCTTCTCGCCAAGCGCGTCTGCGCGCGCTCGCCGCGGGTGGAGCCGGCGCCCGACGGTGTCCGGATCCTGCGACACCCGGGCATGGCGCGCCCCGGGCCGCGGGCCTATGCCCCGGCCATGGCCGGCTCGCCTTCCCCGGCCGAGTCCGTGTCCGTCGGCAGCTGTGGGTCGGCGTCGGGCAGCTCGGCGACCAGAGCCGGATCCTTCTCGGTGCCGGCCACGAGCTCGTCGGAGGCCTGCTGTGGCGTCTTGGGCAGGAAGCCCGACCGCATCCCGAAGTAGACCGCCTGTGGATGGTGGGCGACGATCGCGAGCGTCGACTGCTCCGGTTCCACCGCGTAGCCGCCCGAGAGCCGCAGCCCGATCGACGGGGCGTCGAGCAGCCGGAAGACCTTGTCGTGCTCTGACTGCTCGGGACAGGCCGGATAGCCCCACGAGTAGCGGCGCCCCTGGGTGGGCGGGATCCCGAGCTCCCTGCGCACGCGCGCGTGCAGCCACTCGGCCATTCCCTCCGCGGTCTGGACCCCAAGTCCGTGGACGAACAGCTGCTCGGCGAACTCGCCGTCCTGCTCCAGCGAGGCCATCAGGTCGGTCACCTCGTCACCAGCGGTCACCGCCTGCAGGGCGACGACGTCGACGGGTCCGCCGGGGACCAGCGGGCGATAGAAGTCAGCCAGGCAGATCCGGTCGTGCTTGGGCTGGCGCGGGAATACCAGTCGCTCGAGCTCAGTTTCGCCCGGCGCCTCCGGGTCCCAGACGATCAGCTCGTTGCCGTCCGAGTTGCACGGGAAGTAGCCGAGTACCGCGCGCGGATGCAGGTAGCTCTGCTCGCGCCACATCCGCTCCAGCCGGGGCTGGAAGTTGTCCTGCAGCAGCTTGCGCCACTCCTCGCCTTTGACCCCGCGCCCTCCCCAATGGAGCTTGAACAGCACATGGGTGTCGAGGTGGTGGTAGACCTCGTCCAGGGGCACGCCGATCTCACGCACGCCCCAGAACGGTGGCTCGGGGATCGGGTGCTCGGTCTGCGCCGCGCTGCGGACCGAGGTGTCGGTCACCGGCGGGGAATCGTCGATCACCTCGGGCTTCTCCCGCAGGGTGCGCGCGGCATCGCGGGTGTTGGCGATCAGGGTCGCACGCGCCTCCTCGTGGATCAGCTCGTCCATCTTCGCCAGCCCCTCGAACGCGTCCTTGCAGAAGAAGACGCCGGGCTCGTAGATCACGTCGGACTCGGTGCCCTTCGGATACAGGATCCGCAGCCCGAAGTTCCGGTTGATCGCGGCGCCGCCGACCAGCACCGGGAAGTCGAGACCGCGCTCGTGCAGCTCCTGGACGCACAGCGGCATCTGCTTGGAGGTCGACACGAGCAGCGCGCTGAGACCGATCGCGGTGGCCTCGTGCTCGACCGCGGCCTCGAGGATGGTGGAGATCGGGACCTGCTTGCCGAGGTCGATCACCGTGTAGCCGTTGTTGGTCAGGATCGTGTTGACCAGCGACTTGCCGATGTCGTGCACGTCTCCGAACACGGTCGCAATCACGACCGTGCCCTTGGTGTAGCCCTCGATCTTGTCGAGATAGTTCTCGAGCCTGGCCACGGCGCGCTTCATCACCTCGGCCGACTGGAGCACGAACGGCAGGATCAGCTCGCCGGCGCCGAACTTGTCTCCGACCTCCTTCATCGCCGGCAACAGCACGCCGTTGAGCGTCGGCACGGCGCCGATCTTCTCGACGCTGCGGTCGATCCAGTCCTCGACTCCCTCGCGCTTGCGGCGCAGGATGTGGAAGTGGAGCGCCTCCTCGGGCTCCATGCCCTCGGTGGGATCGACCTGCTGGCCCTGATCCTCGGTGACTCCCTTGGCCTCGAAGTGCGCGATGAAGCGCTCGAGCGCATCCTCGCGGCGGTTGAACGCGAGGTCGTCGGCCAGCTCGCGCTCGAGCTCGGGGATCTCCGGATAGGGCGTGATGTGGTTCGGGTTGACCATCGCCAGATCCAGCCCCGCCTCCACACAGTGGTGCAGGAAGACGCTGTTGAGCACCCTGCGGGCCGGAAGGCCGACGCCGAACGAGACGTTGCTGACGCCGAGCGAGGTCTTGACGCCGGGGATCTCGGCCTTGATCCGGCGAATGCCCTCGATCGTCTCGACCGCGGAGGGCTTCCACTCGTCGTCGCCGGTCGTGAGCGTGAACGTCAGGCAGTCGAAGATCAGCGTCTCGGGGTCGAGGCCGTGCTCGTCGCAGCACAGCTGCTTCAGCCGCTGTGCGATCTCGACCTTGCGCTCGGCGGTCTTGGCCATCCCGACCTCGTCGATCGTGAGCGCGATCAATGCGGCGCCGTGAGCCTTGGCGATCGGCGCCACCACGTCGAGCTTCGCCCGGCCGGCCTCGAGGTTGATCGAGTTGACGATCGCCCGCCCGGGGATCTGGCGCAGCGCGGTGTCGATCACGTCGGGCTCGGTCGAGTCGATCTGGATCGGCGCCGGCTGGGTGAGCGAGATCCGCTTGGCCAGCTGGCGCATCTGCTCGTCCTCGTCCTGGCGCTCGGTGAGCGCGACGCACAGGTCGAGCACGTGGGCGCCGCCGGTCACCTGGTCCTCGGCCACCGTCATCAGGCCGTCGTAGTCATTGGCCAGCAGCAGCTCCTTGGCCTTGCGGGAGCCCTGTGAGTTGACCCGCTCGCCGACGATCGTCGGGGTCGGCGACTGGACCAGCGGAGTGGCCGCGATCATGCTGCTGACGTGGGGCGGGCGGCGCTGGGGCCGTTCGCCCGGAGTGCGCCCCTGGACTCGCTCGGCGATGGCGCGGATGTGGTCCGGTGTGGTGCCGCAGCAGCCGCCGACGATCGAGACGCCATAGCGCTCGACGAAGTTGCCCAGCACGCCGGCCAGCGGCTCGGGCTTCTCCGGGAAGATGGTCTCGCCGTTCGGTCCCTGCAACGGCAGGCCGGCGTTGGGGATGCAGTGGACCGGGACCGGGGAGAACTCGCCCAAGAAGCGGATCGCGTCGCGCATGTCCTCGGGCCCGGTCGAGCAGTTCAGGCCGATGATGTCGACCTCCAGCGCCTCCAGCGTGGCCAGCACGGCGCTGATGTCGGTGCCGAGCAGCATCTTGCCGCCCTGGGGGAGCAGCGAGACGCTGCACTGGACCGGCAATGTTCGTCCCACCAGCTTGAACGCCTCGCGGGCGCCGAAGATGGCCGCCTTGACCTCGAGGATGTCCTGCGCGGTCTCGATGATGATCAGGTCGGCGCCGCCTTCGGTGAGCCCCTTGGCCTGCTCGGTGAACACCTCGACCAGCTCGGTGAACGAGATCTGGCCGAGCGTGGGGTCATCGCTGGCGGGGAGGAACCCGGTCGGGCCGATCGACCCGGCGACGAACCGGTGCTCGCCGGCCGCCTTGCGCGCGATCTCCGCCGCCCTGACGTTGATCTCGACCGTGTGGTCCTCGAGCCCCCACTCCGAGAGCTTCAGTCGAGAGGCCTGGAAGGTATCGGTCTCCACGACCTCGGCGCCGGCGTCGAGCATCGAGGCGTGGACGCCCTCGATCACATCGGGCCGGTTGAGCACCAGCGCCTCGTGACAGCGGCCCGGGAGCCGGTAGTCCCGCTCCAGGCTCAGGTCGAATTGCTCCAGCGTCGCGCCCATGCCGCCGTCGAAGACGACGACGCGCTCTCGCGTGGCAGCCAGGAAGTCGCGCATTCGGGTCATGCTACCAACGTCGGGGTCAACCTTGCCACGCTCGTGTCAAGGTTGAGAATTCTCGGAAGCGGAGTTCTGGTCTGCGGCGCGTTCGCGCGTCACCAGGCAGCTGACGCCGGCCGAGCGCCAGCGCTACCTGGCCCGCACCGGCTGCTGTTCCGGATCGGCACGATGTGGAAAAGTCGGTAGCGAGACTGCGGTGAGTTACGGTTCGGTTCGCCCGCTTCTAGGCATATGGTCGCAATATGCCTAGGTTGCACGCGCCGAAACAGGTGGGCAACG
Source organism: Solirubrobacteraceae bacterium (assembly GCA_017882465.1). Classification (GTDB taxonomy): domain Bacteria; phylum Actinomycetota; class Thermoleophilia; order Solirubrobacterales; family Solirubrobacteraceae; genus Palsa-465. The sequence continues at coordinate 4,516 of JADGPN010000173.1, read as the reverse complement.
TCTGGACGTGGTTCGTCCATCAGATGAGCCCGCGGGCGCTGCCGATCGAGGACAAGGCTCGCACCGCGGCGATGTTCGTCCATCTCGCCCCGGCCCCCTGGGATCGCGAGCACCCGGGCCGCGCGGAACCGAGCTGATCGCTCGGCGGTCCGTTGCAGACCGCGCGTCGACTTGTGACGCGTTCCGGCCTCAGCGGCTCGGTCGGCCACGGCCGCCGTGCCCGGCCAGCTCGTTGCGGACCGCGGGCCGCGAGGCGGAGGCCGGCACCATGGTCGTCCCGTCGGCGCTGGCGATGGAGGCGGCCCGGATCCCGGCCTTGTGCAGCGCCCAGTGCACGTACGCCGGCCGGAACCGCAGCAGGATCTGCCAGGTGGTGGCGTCGATCAGCCCGCTGGCGGCGAGTCCGTGGGCTCTCTGCAAACGCCGCACGGCGCTCTGGGTCCCGGCGCCGAAGCTGCCGTCGACCGGAATCCGCTGTCCCGCGGTGACCAGATGCTCCTGGGCCCAGACGACGAGGTCGCCGGCGGCGCCACGGCCGACGCTGGCCAGTCCCTTGACAGGAGCGAAGCCGGCCAGCGATCCGAGCGGCTGCGCGAGGGCGTTCCACTGCCTCGCGCCGCCCTCCTGCCAGTCCCACCAGCTCACTCCTGTTGCGCCATAGGCGAGCGACAGCTCCCGGAAGCGGACGATGGCGGCCGGCGAAGGGGAGTTGTAGATCTGGCCCAAGGGGAAGATCGGGCGGCCGAACACGCGATTGAAGCGATAGGTGTGCGCATAGACGGCGTCGACGCTGACGCCGATGTCCTGCCAGTACATCTGCGGCACGTTGTACTGCGCGCCACCGGGGCCGAGGAAGATCGAGTACGGAAACGCGGGGTGATAGTCCACGTACGGGAAGCCGGCCAGCGCGACCGGGAATCCGTTGCCGATCTGCTTGCGCAGCTGCGACACGTAGTTCTGCGCCTGCACGTACTTGCCCTCGTACTCGGCCTCGGCGTCGATGATCAGGCAGTCGGCGCCGTCCTTGACCGCCGTCGCGCCGGCTCGTGCCTCGGCGCCGGGTGCGCTTCCGTACACGTACTGCCAAGCGCACACGCGCAGGCCATTGGCGTGCAGCGCCGAGACGAGCGCGGGGGTGAACTGCGACCACATGCCGGAGCCGTCCGAGCTCTTGATCATCAGCGTCCTGATGCCGTGGGCGTGGGCCCTGGAGACGACCGAGCTGAGGTTGCCGCCGTTGGAGGCCGGCAGCTCCCAGATCCACATGGCCCGGCCGGTGAACGGATTCGGGCCGGAGGCGCGCTGCGTCACGGGCGCCGGCGTGCCCCCGGCACCTGCTCCGCCCGACGAGGCACCGGCCGCCGCAGGCACGCCGAGCACCAATGCGGCCAGCGTTGCGGTCACGTAACTGCACAGCCGACGAGATCCCAGTCCACGCCGACCGCGCCGAGCGCGGTCATCCCTCAGTAGGCGCATCACCGTAGCCAACAACGTGGCGGCACCACGCAAGTTGCGGTGCGAGCAGGGACTTATGTGGGGGAGCGAGGGGGGGCGGCGGAGGGGGAGTGCCCGGAACCGTCGGTCAAGCCAAGGACTGCGGCATCACCTCGCCGTCCCGCATTGCCGGCTAAGCCAAGGACTCTGTCGACCCCGCCGGCCCGCAGCGCTTCCGCGAGCCGAGTGGCCGAGGACCGCCCGGGGAGAGGGAGACCCGGGCGGTCCTGCCACGACGGCGGCAGCCCTCACATGGCCGCCACGGCGCTCGGGTGGACCTGGAGCGTGTCCTCTCCGGACCCCCGTGCGGATGCAGTGAGCGACATATTTCGATCACCACCTTCATCGCCAGTGAGTAAACGTGGCCCCGGGTTCCCGGTCTTTGGCCCGATGGAGAAGATTCGCAATCGGACCTTCGCCAGCCGCACGGATCGGCCGGACGGCAAAGCGACCGGGACCTGGTTTGGACATACGGATAGTGCCGAAGGGGGGCCTCTTCCCTACATTCCTGCGTTCACGTCCGAAATCCGGAGACGAACCAGTGCGCCCCCGCCGCCGGGCACGCACAGAAGGGAACGACTACTCGCATGCCTCGAATCCGCCAGCAGAACGTCATGGCCGCACAGTGGGCCCCGAACGGGGGCGCACTCGGAGCGCCGGACCTGACCTCCCCAGACAACCAGGTCTTCGGGGAGAACGTGTTCAGCCCCGCGATCCAGCGCCAGCGACTGCCGAAGGATGTCTTCCGCCGGCTGCAGCAGACGCTCGCCCGTGGCGACGCACTCGACACCTCGCTCGCCGACGCTGTCGCCTTGGCGATGAAGGAATGGGCGCTCGAGAACGGCGCCACCCATTACACGCACTGGTTCCAGCCCCTGACCGGGTCCACAGCGGAGAAGCACGACAGCTTCTACGCGCCGACCGGCGAGGGCTCGGCGCTGGCCGAGTTCTCCGGCAAGGAGCTGATCCAGGGCGAGCCCGACGCATCCTCGTTCCCGACCGGCGGCATTCGCGCCACGTTCGAGGCGCGTGGCTACACGGCCTGGGATCCGACCAGCCCCGCGTTCATCCTCGAGAACCCCAACGGCGCCCTGCTCTGCATCCCGACCGCGTTCGCGTCGTGGACCGGCGAGGCGCTCGACCACAAGATCCCGCTGCTGCGCTCGATGGACGCCCTGTCCAAGGCGGCCATCAACGCTCTGAAGCTGTTCGGCAACATGACCGCCTCGCGCGTGTTCACCACCGTCGGGCCTGAGCAGGAGTACTTCCTGATCGACGAGCAGTACTACTTCGAGCGGCCCGACCTGGTCACCACCGGCCGGACGCTGTTCGGCGCCAAGCCGCCCAAGGGCCACGAGCTCGACGACCACTACTTCGGCTCGATTCCCGAGCGGATCCTCGCCTACATGCTCGAGACCGAGCGTGAGCTGGCCAGGCTGGGCGTACCGGTCAAGACCCGCCACAACGAGGTCGCGCCCAACCAGTACGAGCTCGCTCCGGTGTTCGAGAACTCCAACGTCGGCTCGGACCATCAGCAGCTGACGATGCAGGTGATGCAGAACGTGGCCCGCCGCTACGGCCTCATGTGCCTGCTGCACGAGAAGCCGTTCGCAGGCGTCAACGGATCCGGCAAGCACAACAACTGGTCGATGAGCACCGACGACGGCGAGAACCTGCTCGAGCCCGGCGACACCCCGCACGAGAACCTCCAGTTCCTGTTCTTCTGCGCGGCGGTGATGCAGGCGGTCAACAAGCACCAGGGCCTGCTCCGCGCGTCGATCGCGTCGCCCGGGCAGGATCACCGCCTGGGTGCCAACGAGGCGCCCCCGGCGATCATCTCGATCTTCCTCGGCGCCGAGCTCGAGAACGTGTTTGAGGCGATCGAGCGCGGTGAGGCGGGTGAGTCGACGCCGGAGTCCTTCCTCGGCCTGGGCACGCCGGTGCTGCCGCCGCTGCCGATGCACGGCGGCGACCGCAACCGGACCAGCCCGTTCGCGTTCACCGGCAACAAGTTCGAGTTCCGGGCCCTCGGGTCGAGCATGTCGCTGTCGCTCCCGAACACGGTCCTGAACACGATCGTCGCCGAGTCGATCGACTACCTGGCCGAGGAGCTCGAGAACGCGCTCCAGGGCGGCGCCGAGCTCGAGGAGGCGCTGCGGCCGATCCTGCAGCGCAGCTACGCGGACAACAAGCAGATCGTCTTCGGCGGCGACAACTACTCCGAGGAGTGGTACGCCGAGGCCGAGGAGCGCGGCCTGCTCAACCTGCGGGCCACGCCGGAGGCGCTGCCGTACATCGTCGCCGACGACACCGTCAGCCTGTTCTCCAACTACGGGGTCCTCTCCCAGCGGGAGCTCGAGTCCCGCTATGAGGTCTCGCTGGAACAGTACGGCACGAAGATCAACATCGAGTCCGAGACGGCTGCGGCGATCGCCAAGACGATGCTGCTCCCCTCCGCCGCCCGGCATCTCGCGCTGCTGCGTGAGGCCGGCCTGTCCGAGCTCGCGGTCGAGAGCGACGACCTGATCAAGGAGCTGGTCAGTGCGATCAGGGCGCTCGAGTCCGCGAACCTCGAGGAGAACCAGCCCCACGACGACGTGCTCAAGCACGCCGAGTACGTGCGAGACGAGGTCGTCCCGGCGATGGGCGCCGTGCGCGAGGCCGCCGACAGGCTCGAGAAGGTCGTCGCCGACGACCTGTGGCCACTGCCGAAGTACTCGGAGATCCTGTTCATCAAGTAGCGCCGGCGGACTGCACATCGCCCCGGCATACCTGCTGGGTATTCTGCGTCGCGTTGGTGACGATTCGAACGACCCGCGAGGTACGGCCGGGCGATGCGGCAGTCCTTGGCTGGGCTGGCGGTTTCCCCGGCGAGGCGATGCCGCAGTCCTTGGCTGGGCTGGCGGTTTCGGGCGCGGTCTCGCGGGCCGCGCACCGAGGCAGCTCGAATCAGGACCGCGCCGGCTCATAAGCCGTGCGGGAACAAACGCGCCGAGCCCGTCGGCCGGGCCTGATGGCTGGC
>JADGPN010000753.1 GCA_017882465.1 Solirubrobacteraceae bacterium | reverse complement strand
TACCGCTTATAGGTCATCCTCTGCAGTGTTGGAACCTCAACCGCCGCCGAGAGAGAGCCTCTTACCGCCAGCCCCACGCAAGCGAGGGCCACTGGTAGACCAGCTCCTCCCGGCGGGGTGAGGTGCCGCAAGCGGCAACAGGATGTAGCCCCGGTTGAGGGCCTGTCTATAAGCGTCCGCAACGGTACCTCCTGGCTGAGGCAATCGCAAAAGGTTATCTGATCCTTGGAGGATCGAGATGGGTAATCGCGCCGGCGTCGATTGGGCGTCAGAGAAGCATGATGTGCGTGTCTGCAATGCGGCGGGCGATGAGCTGCTAGCTAGCACGTTCGCGCACAATGAGGCCGGGCTGGGGTCGTTGTGCCGGGTGCTGGTGCAGATGAAGGTGGAGCTGGTCGCGGTCGAGCGGCCGGATGGAGTGCTGGTTGACCGGCTCCTGGACGCGGGGTTGCGGGTGTTGGCGCTGCATCCCAACCAGGTGGCCGCCGCGCGTGCGCGGTTCCGTGCCTCAGGCGGGAAGTCTGACCACTTTGACGCGTTCGTGATCTCTGAGCTCGCTCGTACTGACAGCCATCGCTTCCGGGTGCTTGAGCCTGACAGCGATCAGACCAAGGCGCTCAAGGCGCTGACTCGCGCGCGGGAGGATCTCGTGACGGCTCGCACGGCGCTCGTGAACCAGCTGCGCGCCGAGCTTGACCGGTTCTGGCCCGGGCCGGCTGAGCTGTTCAGCAGTTTGGACAGCCTGATCTCGCTGGCGTTCTTGAAGCGCTACCCGGCCCCACTTGACGCCCAGAAGCTCAGCGCGGTGAGGCTCGCGAAGTTCCTGGCAAACCAGCACTACAGCGGCCGCAAGACACCAGAGGAGCTGCTTGCGAAGCTCAGGACCGCGGCCGTGGGCTGCGCCGGTGAGACCGAGGCGCAGGCCGGCCGCGCGATCGTGCTCGCGCTCGTCGCGACCCTCGAAACGCTCGGTAAGCAGGTAAAGCAGCTCGACCGGCAGATCGCGCTCGCGGTCCGCGCTCACCCGGACGGCGCGATCTTCCTGTCGCTGTTTAAGGGCGCTGACACTGTCCTGACAGCGTCCGTGATGCTCGCCGAGATCGGCGACTGCCGCGCTCGCTACCCCACCCACGAGTCGCTCTCAGGCGACGCCGGCCAGTCACCCGTAGCAGTCGAGTCCGGCAAGCACAAGGTCGCGCACTTCCGCTGGGCGTGCAACAAACGGCTGCGTGACGCGTTCTGCACGCTTGCTGACAGCACCCGCCACTGGCACCCCTGGGCGCAAGCGGTTTACGCCAGAGCGATCGCTAAAGGACACGATCACCAACGCGCGATCCGCACGCTCGGACGCGCCTGGAGCCGCGTCGTGTGGCGCTGCTGGCAGGACGGCGTGCCTTACAAGCTCGCACGCCACCACGCCGCCCAGCAGTACATCACAGTCATCATCCCCAGCCCGTCGGGTGACTGCGTCGATGTTCCCGCTACCCAGCGGATGGCCGGCGACGCCCTGCCCCAACCCCCAGCCTGGACGTTGGCGCTGCTCAGGGCAGCCTGCGCGCAGCGCAACCTTCACTGCCAAAACAGCGGAGCACGGGCTCGGGCAGTCAAAAGCGGGCCCGTCAGGGGCCGAGCGCAGCGAGCCGCGTAGCGGCGGCTCTTGACGGCCCGAACGCGCTTCGCTAGCCGGGTAGCGCCACACAACCACGACCGCAGCGTTGCAACAGCAGGTTGCCCTGCCGACAGAAGGCTGCGCGTTTACACAACCCACAGGTTGCCGCTCGCCGCTCCCGGCCGCACGGACCGGGGGGGGTGAGTAGCCGCCGCCAGCCGGCGGCGCCTCGGTCCCGGGCTGCTCCCCCGCCGCCACGCCCAGAAAAGAATTTGCGGTTGGGGGTTGACACAGGATGTCTACCAGCCGAACCTCGAGAAGCGCCACCACGAACTGAAATCCGTCCAGGACGCCGCGCCCGTGACACTCAAGAGCCCGTTCCGGATCGAGGCGCTGTTCGCCTGCCAGTTCATCGCGCTGCTCACCAACTGCCTGATCGAACGCGAGCTACGCCGGACGATGACCCATCACAACATCCCCGAGCTGGCGCTCTACCACGAGCAACGCGCCTGCACCGCCCCGACCGCCGCCCGCATCTTCGACGCCTTCACCGACGTCCAACGCCACCACCTCACCCGCGACGGCCATCGCATCCAGACCTTCGAACCCCAGCTCACCCCGCTGCAACACCAGCTACTCGACCTGCTCGGCGTACCCGCCAGCGCCTACACGACCGACCCCGACCGCTGACCCCGACCGGCGCCCGCGATGGGGGACGGATATCGACCACCATACGTGCGGAAAGGGAGATTTAACGCGCCTCACCGGGCACCAGGCAAAGACGCGGCGTCAACTACGACGGCCCCTCAATCCTCCCCCATTTTCACGACGCCCGCATGGCCGCTCGCGGCCCCGGAAACTATTGAGCGAGCGTCTCGCTCGTCGAGCCGCGGACGCGCGG
>JADGPN010000752.1 GCA_017882465.1 Solirubrobacteraceae bacterium | reverse complement strand
TCGCGTTCGGCTCGCTGGTCGCGGCCGGGCTGCCCTTGATGCTGACGATGGTCGGTCTGATGGCGGCCGCCGGATCGCTGTACATCGCCACCAAGGTGATGCCGGTGTCGATCTGGGCGATGAACTTCGCGCTGATGTTCGCGCTCGCGCTCGGGGTCGACTACGCGCTGTTCATCGTGCATCGCTTCCGCGGCGCGTTCTCCGGCTCAAGGCTGTCGGCGGCCGAGGCCGTAGCCGTGACGATGGACACCGCCGGCAAAGCGGTCCTGTTCTCAGGGGTGACGGTGCTGATCTCGCTGAGCGCGGTGATGCTCGTCCCGAGCCCAGCATTTCGCTCGACGAGCCTCGGGATCATGCTTGCGGTCATCTTCGTCCTCGCAGCGACGCTGACGCTGCTCCCCGCCGTGCTCACAAAGCTCGGCCCGAGACTGGACAAGCTCGCGCTCCCGTGGGCGAACTCGGGCGAGCACCGCTCCGCCAGGTTCGCCGCGTGGGGCGAGCGGCTCTGGAAGCGACCTGTCGCATATGGCGCGCTCGCGCTCGCCGCGCTCGTCGCGCTCGCGATCCCCGTGACGCAGCTGAAGATTGCGATGCCGTCGATCAAGGTCATCCCGACCGCTGACTCCTCCCGCGTCGGCTACCAGCAGCTACAGGCCGCGATGGGACCCGGAGCGACCGGGCCGATACAGATCGTCGCGCCCGCGGCACAGGCCACCCAGGTTGCGCACGACGCCCGGCGCAACCCGGGAATCGCCGCGCTGCTCCCGACCCGGACGAGCAACGGCTACGCGCTCGTGACCGCGATCCCCAAGCAGGATCCCTCCAACCCGGCCGTCGGTGCCGCGATCGACCGCCTCCGCCTGGAGCTCCCAACCGGATCCCTGATCGGCGGCGCGGTCGCGGAGAACCACGACCTCCAAACCGCGCTCTCGGCCAAGACACCGCTCGTGATCGGCGTGGTCCTCGCGCTCGGATTCGTGCTGTTGCTGATCGCGCTGCAGGCACCGCTGCTCGCGGCCGTCGGGGTGCTCACCAACCTGCTCGCCGTCGGCGCCGCCTTCGGCGTCGCCAAGCTGGTGTTCCAGGACGGCGCCCTGCACTCACTGCTCGGCTTCCAGCCCCAGGGCTTCCTCGACGCCTGGGGGCCCGTGTTCTTCTTCGCGATGATCTTCGCGATCTCGATGGACTACACCGTGTTCCTGCTCTCCAGCGCCAAGGAGCACTGGGACCGCACCCACAACCCCAAAGACGCGATGATCGGCGGCCTCGCCCACTCCGGGCGCGTGATCTTCGCCGCCGGCGCCGAGATGGTCGCCGTGTTCCTCACCTTCGCGCTCTCCGGACCGCTCCCACCCAAGGAGATGGGAATCATCCTCGGCATCGCCGTGCTCCTCGACGCGGCGCTGATCCGGCTGCTCCTGCTCCCCGTGCTGCTACGGCTGATGGGCCGCTGGGCGTGGTACCTACCACACTGGGCACACCGCGTGCTTCCCGAGGTGTCCCTCGGACACGCATGAGAACACCACTCGAAGAACTTCGATCCGCTCAGGCGCACTCTTGCGCCCGAGCATTATCGCCACAGAGCTCATTACGAGGTCGGCGACAAGGACGGAAACCGTGTCGATCGGGCCTGCTCCGGACGAGCTCGGCGAGCAGCCCGGCGGCGGGTCCGTCGGATTCGGTGAGGAATGACTCGAGCCCGGCATGGTCGAACGGGCCGCGTGCAATCCGTGGCACGGGATCGACGGTGACCCTCGGGCGACGGGCGTAGCCGGCGCTCAATCCCGGCGAGGCCGAGCGCAAGCACGGCGCCGTCGAGCAGGTAGCGGTTTGCGCTGGGGTCCAGGCACCTGACCTCGACGCTGGCGTCGGTCGAGGCGGCCGCCAGCCGCACCCCGGGCTCGCGGTTCTCGCGTCCCGAGCAGCGGTATGGCGCCGACCAGCGCTGAGGGATGAGTCGCAGGTAGCTGGCCAGGCTCGGCGCGCCCACCGCTAGCAGCCCGGGCAGGTCCTCCAGGACGCCAGCGACGAACGCCTGCGTATCGTCGGACAATCCGTGTGGCCCCGGCCCGTCGGTCATGAGGTTCTGCCCCTCTCGTCACAGACTCGTGCATAGATGACAACCGCTGCCGACCACGCCACCACCATCGCGTGGGCACACCAAACGCATCCCTGATCGGCTCGTGAGCCCGCAGATCGCGTGGCGCGCGAGCAGGATGCTGTCGGCCGCGGCGACCGGCTCGGCCGGCCCGACTGACAGCTCGAACTTCGCGGGCGCGTGTTCGGGTGCAGCTGCTGGACCTCCACAGACTCGGCGTCAAGCTCGGCCAGGAGCTCGCGGCAGTAGTCAGAAGCCACGATCAGCCCGGTCCATCCGGCGGGCGAGGTTTGATGTCGACCAGCACATAATCGTCCGTTGTGTCGGTGTCGAGTACCGACGCGACCTCGGAACCCATCCGCGCCTGGAGGCCAGGCCCATCGGCGCGTTGGACCGTCCGCCGGTCGTCCGCTG
>JADGPN010000172.1 GCA_017882465.1 Solirubrobacteraceae bacterium | reverse complement strand
GCGCACGCACGGCAAACGGCGCAACGAGAAGGGAATGGAGCAGGCAGCTCCCCGGCACGCCACGACCCCCGTCAACGCGGGCAGCGACCCCGACGCCCCCCAACGACGCCCTATGGGGCGAGTCTCGCCATGATCATCCGGATGCGCCTGCGCGCAGGCGCGGCCATCCCTGGCCGCTTGAGCACGCATCCGCTGTGCCCACGATCGCCGGGCACGGGGCCCAGCGAGCAGTCCACAACCCAGCAGCAGAGGCGCACGCGACTTCCACCCGCCGCTCCGACGACCAAAAGCCCTGCTCAGGACGGAATCTCGATCGAGAGTCACCCCCGATCATCCACGGAGCCCCACAAAGCGCAAGTCAGACGAGCCGCTGGCCATCGGGTCGGCCGACGAGCGCTCGGTCGCCAAAGGAAGCGTGAGCGTCGGTCGAGTCGGTCGAGTCGGTCGAGTCGGTCGGTGAAGCGATCACCCGGTCGACGGCGTCGGCAGCCCGGCGGTTGGGAGTCTCCCGGCGGTCTCGGCGACGATCGCAATCACGCGAAGCGAGGCCCCGGGAGCACGCGATGAGTTTCGGTAGCGCCGGCGGTCATAGTGGCAATATGGAATTTGAACTGCTGTGCGACGTCGCCGCGCGTCACGTCGGCGACACAAATGTTCCGGGGCTGGTTGTGCTGGCGGCACACGGCGAAGAGGTGCACGCCGAAGCGCTCGGTCATCTCGCGATCGGCGGTCCGCCGGTCAGGCGCGACTCGCTGTTTCGGATCGCTTCGACCACTAAGCCGATCACCGCGGCGGCGACTCTCGCGGTCATCGAGGAGGGGCTGCTCGGGCTCGAGGAGCCCGTCGACCGGCTGCTCCCCGAGCTCGCCGACCGTCGCGTGCTCGTCCGGCCGAGCGGGCCGCTGGACGAGACAGTGCCGGCCGAGCGGCCGATCACCACCCGCGATCTGCTCACGTTCACGTTCGGCTTCGGGATGGCGATGGAGATGTTCACCTCGGGCGAGCCATGGCCGATCGTGGAAGCCGACGAGGAGCTTCGGCTGGCGTCGCTGCACCCACCCGACCCGAGTGTGCAGCCGGACCCCGACACCTGGATCGCCAACCTCGGGACGTTGCCGCTCATCGCTCAGCCCGGGGAGCGGTGGCTGTACAACACGGGCGCCTCGGTCCTCGGGGTGCTGGTCGCGCGCGCCACCGGACAGCCGTTCGGCGAGGCGCTGCGCACACGGCTGTTCGAGCCGCTCGGGATGCGTGACACGGCCTTCTGGACCTCAACGACCGATCGTCTCGCCACCGCCTACCGACCGACGCCCGATGGCCTGGTGGTCTGGGACGAACCGGGCGGAACGTGGAGCCGGCCGCCGGCGTTCGAGGACGGGGCAGCGGGGCTCGTCTCCACCGTTGACGATCTGCACGCGTTCGCGCGGATGTTCATGTGTGGCGGCGCCGCGGTGCTGTCGGCGGAGTCCGTGCAGGCGATGACCAGCGACCAGCTCACCGGCGCGCAGAAAGCCCGCGGTGGCCTCGGCCGCGACTTCTTCAAGGGCCGTTCATGGTCGTTCTGCCAGGCTGTGCACTCCGGCGGCGCGTTCGGCTGGGACGGTGGTTTCGGCAGCTCGTGGCTGGTCGATCCCGCGCACGACCTGATCGTGATCGTGCTGACCCAGCGACAATTTGAGAGCCCCGACCTGCCGCGCGTGCACCGGGACATCCAGGATGCGGCATACGCGGCCTTGGGCTGAGCTCGCGGAGCACCCGCAAGCACGATCAGCTCGTTCCCGGTCGGCGTACTGCCAGACCTCCTTTCTCAGCTCAACGCGTATCTCCACGGGAGAGCCGCACACCTCGCCAAGCGCAGAAGGCGGGAGTCGAACGCGAACCGCGTGCGGGTCTGCTTGGTCGCCGTTGCGGTCGTCGGCGATTCGGATGACCTGCAACGAAAGCGCTCGTCCGAGAGGGCGCTCTCGCGCTTGGCTTAGCGGGTCTCGTACGAAAGCGTTGATGCTCGTGCTGACGCCGAAGCGCGTCCCGCTCGGTCCGGTGCGCTCGGCGTCAGGCGAGCGAGCGGTCGAGCACCACCTCGCGCAGCAGCGCGTTCACCGCCTCCGGCGCCTCCATGTTGACCATGTGCCCGACGTCTGGAACCGTGAGTTTGCGCGCGCCGGGAATCCGGTCGGCCAGGACATCGGACATCTCGTGGAAACAGGGAACGTCCAGCGCGGCGATGACAACGGTCGTCGGCGCGGGGACCGTCGCCAGGAGCTCGATGCTGTTCGGGTGCGGCGCGTGCGGGTCCGCGCTCGTCCAGTTCACGCCGGAGTAGTCGCCGACCATCTCCGCGAGCCGGCGCGCGGGGTCCGGCGTGCGCTGCGCGGGGACGAAGAAGTCGTGGCGAAGCCACGCCGCCTTCGCCTCGTCCAGACCGCCGGAGCGGAGCCCTTCGCCGATTGTCTGCATGCCGCGCTCAGAGTCCGGATCCCACGGCACGCCGTCGAGCACGGCGTCGAGCAGCACCAGCGCCCGCACGCGTTCGGGTGCGGCCAGCGTTGCCTCGAGCACGATCCGGCCGCCCATCGAGAGCCCCACAAGCACCGCTTTGTCGATCTCGAGGTGGTCGAGCAGCCGCCACAGATCGTCGGCGTGCGAGTACGAGGTGTCGGCGTCGCGCGTCGAGCGGCCGAATCCGCGGGCGTCGTAGCGGACCATCCTGGCGATGTCGTTGAGCGCAGGCACCTGGCCGTCCCACATGCGTGCGTCGAGCGCGAGACCGTGCACGAGCACGACCGGAACGCCGTCGCCCTCGGCCTCGTAATACAGCTCGCCGCCCGGCACCCGCAGGACCGCCACAACGCGATCGTACTCCGGGGCCAATTGGAGACGAGCGGAATCGAACCCCCAACACCGCCGTGCAACAGCCGGTCGCACAAGATGCTCCCCGCGGAGACCGCGCTGCTCACCACAAGCAAGGCGCGCGGTCCTCGATGGACGCGATCATCGCGAGCTCCGTGACGCCCGCCCCACCGGCGCGCGGTCCGTCGCCATGAGCGGTCGGGCGGTGTGCGCCGGCCAGAGCCGGAAAGCAATCGTCCGGGCCCCGGCAGCCGGACGCTTGAGGCTCGTCCGATGCGCAGGTGTCGCTTCAGTGGGGGCTGACGCTCGCAATGGTCGCGAACGCGCTCACCGGTTCCATGGCGGATCGCTAATCGAGTGCGATTAGCCCTCCTCAGATAGGATCGGTCTGTCAGACGGTCGGGCGAAACGCGAGGGACCGGAGCCCGCAGCCGGAAGTACCCGGATCCTCAGGCCGTCCCGAGCTGCGAGGAAGGCGGTGCCAGTCGCAGCTCGAGTTGCTGGGCGCGCCCGCCCAGCACGACACGCCCGACATGTTCCTAGCTCTCCGGGAGATAAGACGAGCCAAGACGCGCTTTGCGTTGCTCGTCGCCGCGGTGGCGCTGCTCGTGTTCCTGATCCTCACGCAGCAGGCGCTGCAGAACGGGCTCATCACGTCCTTCGTCGGCGCGATCAAGCGGCAGTCGGCCGCGGTGCTCGTGTTCGCGGTCGACGGGCAGCGCACGCTTCAGGGCAGTGTGATCACACCTGCGCTGCAGAAGGCGATCGAAAGCGCACCCGGTGTGGCGGAAGCAGGGCGGATCGGGCAGGGGACCTTCACGGTCGTCGTCGGAGACGCCGCAAAGTCGAACGCGGCGCTGATCGGATACGAAAAGAGTCAGCTCGGCGGGCCCGATCGGCTGAGCGCCGGGCGAATGCCCGCTGCGGCGGGCGAGGCTGTGGGGAGCGCCGGGGACTTCTCGCTGGGCGACCGCGTCCGTGTGGTGGGCCCGGGCAAGGCCGTTGAGCTGCGTGTCGTCGGGCTGACCGACAACGCGCAGATACAGGTGAGCCCGACGCTGTTCGTCGCCTGGCCCGACTACGTGGCGGCCACGCGGGCTTTCAACCCGGACGCCAAGACGGTTCCGCCGAGCGTGATAGGGGTCCGTCCCGTGCCGGGGGTGAGCGCCGGGGCGCTCACCACCCAGATCAACAAGACGTCGGGGGATGCCGATGCCCTCACCCGCGATCAGGCCGCCGAAAAAGCACCGGGTGTGGCGGCGGTGCGCAACTCGTTCAACCTGATATTCCTGCTGTTCGCCTTGGTGGTGCCGCTCGTCACCGGGTTGTTCTTCCTCATCATCACGCTCCAGAAGGCGCGCGCCCTTACGCTGCTGCGTGCGATCGGGGCACCCGCCGGTGTTCTCGTGCGCTCGCTGCTTGTGCAGGCGCTGATCATCATCGGAGGGGGCATCGCGATCGGAACCCTTCTGTTCTTCCCTCTCTCGCAGGCGAAGGTCGGCAAGCTCTCCCTCAGCTTCGACCCGGCCGCCGTCCTGTTCTGGGCCGCGCTGCTCCTCACGCTGGGGCTCCTGAGCGCGCTGGTGGCGGCGCGACGGGTACTGGCGATCGACCCGGTGCAGGCCACGACCGGGGGAGGCGCACGGTGAAGCTCGCCCTGCGCGAGCTCTGGCGCCGGCCCGGCCGGTTCGCGGTCGCCACTGCGATCCTGGCTCTCATCGCGCTGCTGCTGATGGTTCTCGGAGGCCTGCTTGACGGGCTGGTCGCCGGGAGCACCGGCGCGCTGCGCGCGCAGCGCGGGCAGCTGATCGTGTACTCCTCAACCTCACAGGAATCACTTGTTCGCAGCCACATCACGCCCTCGGTGCGCAAGGAGGTGGAAGGGGTCGCCGGTGTCAGCCGGGTGGCGGGGATCGGGAGCGTCCAGCTCGGAGCGCGCATCGATGGCCACGGCCCGAGAGACCTCGTTCCGGTGGTGCTGTTCGGCTACGAGCTCGCGCCGAAGGGGCTGCCCGACGCGGTGCCCGCATACGGCGAGGTCTACGCCGACGATTCCCTGCACGCCGAAGGCGTCAAGAAGGGCAGCACGATCCGCCTCGGCCCCGCCCGGACACCGGTCCGGGTGATCGGGTTCCTGCAGGACAGCCGCTACTCCGGGCAGGGCACCCTGTGGGGCTCGCTGGCGACATGGCGCTCGGTGCTCGCCTCGAACCGGCCCGGCGAGCGTGCCGGGGACGGCGTGGACCAGGCGCTGGTCGTGCGGGTCGCCGGCGCGGACGCGGGCGGACAGGCCAGCGCGATCGATCGCGCCACCAGCGGCGCGACCAAGACGCTGACGATCCCGCAGGCGATCGACGCGCTCCCCGGCGTCTCGCAGCAGCAGACGGTGTTCAACCAGATCATCGGGATCACCGTCGTCATCGCACTCGTCGTGGTCGGGCTGTTCTTCGCGCTAATCACCGTGGAGCGCATCGGCCTCTACGGAGTGCTCAAGGCGGTCGGCGCCAGCTCCGGGATCCTGTTCGCCGGCGTACTGGTGCAGGCCCTGGTCGTGACGCTGATCGCGTCAGCGATCGGGGTCGCAGTGTCGCTCGCGCTCGCCGCAGCGATCCCCTCGGGGTCGATCCCGTTCGTGGCGACGCCAAGCCGGCTGCTCACCAGCACGGCGTATCTGCTGATCGCGGCGCTGCTCGGCTGCGCGTTCTCGCTTCGCCGCGTCCTGAAAGTCGACCCGGCCGCCGCGATCGGCGGGGAGCAATAGCTCCTCACACCACCACGCAACGCCCACCGATCACCACTCACCGACGACCCTGGAGACCCTCATGACCACAATCGCCACCGACCTCGCGCTGCAGATGGAGCGCGTCTCCAAGATCTACAGCGTCGGCGACGCCCAGGTCGTGGCCCTCGACCATGTCGACCTCACCGTCGACGCCGACGAGATCATCGCCCTTGTCGGTCCGTCGGGGTCGGGCAAGACCACCCTCTGCTCGATCGCCGGAGGCCTGCTCACGCCGACCGACGGCTCGGTAATCGTCGGTGGACAGGACATCTCGCGATACAGCCCCAAGCAGCTCACGCGATTCCGGCGAGAGTCGGTCGGCTTCGTCTTCCAGACGGTCAACCTCGTGCCGTTCCTCACGGCCCGCGAGAACCTGCTCGTCGTCGATGAAATCGGCCCGCGCACGGGCCGCAGGGCCAGGGATCGAGCGGACCAGCTGCTCGACGAGCTCGGACTCACCGACCGCTCGAGCAACCTGCCGGCGCAGCTCTCCGGCGGCGAGCGCCAGCGGGTCGCCATCGGCAGGGCCCTGATGAACGAACCCGACCTCGTCCTGTTCGACGAGCCGACCTCCGCCCTGGACACCCAGCTCGGCGACCAGGTGGTCAACCTGATCCGCCACGAGATGAAGTCCCGCGGCACCGCGGCGATCATCGTCACGCACGACGACCGGATCACGCACTACGCCGACCGGGTCGCGCGGATCGTCGATGGCCGCATCAGCGACCCCGGTGCCCGAGACGATTGACGCTGGCTCGCGTGGCGCTGCCAATAGGCGGGAACGCTGAACCTGCGTGCCGAGCCGGGTCCGTGGACTTGATCTGACTCGGACGAACACCCGGAAGCCGGCTCCAGTCCAGTCTCGCTCCGGACAGTCTTCTGCTCCCTGGCTACTCGAACCCGCGCTCGGTTTCGCTTCCGCCACCAGGCGGGCGCATGGATCACGCCTCCGCCCACCCCCCGCGTTGGACGAGGCTCAAGCGTCCGGCTGCCGGGGCCCGGACGATTGCTTTCCCGCTCTGGCCGGCGCACGCCGTGCGACCGCTATGGCGACGGAGCGATCGTCCGGATCGGACCGACCGGTGCTGCGGCTCACGATCGGATTCGCCCCAGAGGGAGCGTCGCGGCCGGAGACCGCGGACGCCTGGTTTGCGACGAAGGGATGCGTTGCCATTCCGCGGGTCGCGTGATCGCTTCCGCCCATCCGAGCACGGACTCACCGACGCAACGGGGCGATCCGGGCCGGCGGGCTTCGGGAGTAGACGAGGGCACCGTGAGATTCATGCAGGGCTGCTTGCCCGTTACCGTGGCCGCGTCCTGCGACGGCGTTCGCTGCCGCAGTTGCCGTAAGGGCCGGTTATCGAGCAGGACAATGGAAGAATGGGAGGGGATACGACCAGCTGATTGACGGCATGGACGACGAATGACTCTGCTGGTTCTTGTCGGTCCTAAGGGCAGCGGCAAGACGCATGTCGGCGCGGTTCTCGAGGCTCGGCTCGGGGTTCGCTTCGTGCGGGTGGAGCCGATCTTCCTTGCCCTGAGGAATCAGGTCGAGGCGTTGACCGAGGTCGAGCGGCAGGTTGACCGAGCGCTCGCCGAGGCCCAGGTCGTGGCGATCGAATCGACGGGCATTGTCACGGAGCACCTGCGGAGTCTGCGGCAGCGTTATGAGCCGGTTCGGTGGATTCGCGTTGATGCCTCTGCTGAGAGCTGCTTGCGGCGGTTCAAGGCGCGTGACGCTTCTGGTCGTATCCCGATTTCCGAGGAGCGGTTTCGCGAGATCAACGCGCGCGCGGCGCGAACGAGCCTCGACTGGGATTGCGTGCTCAATAACGATTGCGGGCTGACCGACGAGGAAATCGCCGAAGCGGTGGCTCCTTTCTGCAGGTGAGGACCGTCTCCGTGATCCTGCCCGCCCGGCTGTGGACGCTGTGCGGTCCATGAATCCCGCTTATCGCGCCCACGCCGACGCCGAGACGGGTCGGTAGATACCGCGCATCACTGATGTGGTCTTGACCCGATTTGCCGGCGCGCCGGAGCGGGCAGGCTGCATGGTTCACGACTCGATCGGTTCGACCGGGGGGTTCACCGTGTTCAACACAATCGTTTGGGCTTCGGACGGCTCGGCGAACGCTGAGCGAGCGCTCTCCGTCGCGAAGGCGCTCGCACGCGAGAGCCGCGCGTCGCTTGTTACGGTGCATGTCGTGCAGAGGTTCGCGAGCCAGCGCGGGCTCGCTGTGCATGCCGATGAGGAGATCGTCGAAGCCAGGCTCAAGGCAGTGGTGGATGGGCTCTCGGCCGAGGGATTCGATGCCACTCTCAAGATCGTGAATCACATCGGACCGCAGGCCGCGCACGAGATTGCCGATGTCGCTGATGAGGTCGGCGCAGATTTGATTGTCGTGGGCACGCGTGGTTACGGGCCGATCGCTGGGCTGGTTCTCGGGAGCGTGACGCTGCGTCTGCTTCACGTTGCGGCGTGTCCGGTGCTCGCCGTGCCAGCTGTCGCGCGACCCGCCGACGAGCGCGGCGTAGATGCCGCGCGCGTTGGGAACTAATCGGCCTTGGCTTAGCAACGGAGCAGAAATGACGGGCGCGGTCAACGAGGATCTCGCGTTCGCCGGCGTGGCACGGCTGGGGGAGCTGGTGCGCGCCGGGGAGGTCACGCCGCGTGAGCTGGTCGAGCTGTACCTCACTCGAATTGAGCGGCTGAACCCGCGGGTGAACGCGTTCGTCTCGATCCGGGCCGAGAAGGCTCTGACCGAGGCAGACGCCGCGCTCGCGCGCCTGCGGGCCGGCCAGGTTGGAGCGTTGCTGGGGGTGCCAGTGGTAGTCAAGGACAACGTCGACATCGCCGGCGAGGTCACCACTCAAGGCACCGTCGCTCAGCAGACGGCAGCTGCCGCCGACGCTGAGGTCGTGCGCAGACTGAGGGCGGCGGGAGCGCCGATCCTCGGCAAGACCACGCTCTCCGAGCTCGCGACCTGCGGCCAGCAG
>JADGPN010000751.1 GCA_017882465.1 Solirubrobacteraceae bacterium | reverse complement strand
GCCAGCTCGGCGCTGGTATGGGTTCCGGCGTTGTGGAGCGTGACGAGGTGGGCTTCCTGGCGGGGGCTGAGCTTCGGCTGCTTGCCACGTGGTCGGCCCCTTGGCGCGGGCGACCTTCATGCCCTCACGGGTCCTCATGCGGATGAGGTCGGCTTCGAATTCGGCGATCATCGCCAGGACGTTGAACAGCAGCCGCCCAACGGGGTCGGTCGGGTCGTGGACCGATCCGCCGAGGTTGAGCTTGACCTGACGGGCGGTGAGCTCGTCGGCGATGTGGCGCGGGTGGTGCCGGTGAGGCCGTGGTCGACGTTCTGTGCCCAGCCTGATTATGTGCCCGCCCGGCTGACGGTCCCCGCGGGCACGGCGATAGGTGTCGGCCTGCCGGCGCTGCCGGCCACATAACGCGTGCCGCACGCGCGAGGGTGCCTCCTCTGGCCATTTACCCGATGGGAGGTTGTCCCTCATGTTGGAGTCGTATTTCGTCAAGCCGCAGACCGTTGATCGGGTCCGGGGTTCGTGGATCGGCCCGGAGATCGAGCGCTACGTTGACTGGCTGGGTGAGCAGGGTTACGCGGCTCGGTGTGTGTTTCGGCGGGTGCCGCTGTTGGTCGCGTTTGGGGAGTTCGCGCGCGCGAGGGGGGCTCTGGCTGTGGAGGATCTGCCGGCGCATGTCGAGGCGTTCGTGGCCGCACGCGTCGCTTCGTCTCGGAGCGCTCGCCGCGAAGGCGAGGCTGGGCGACGGTACGCCCGTGAGATCCGTGGCCCGATCGAGCACATGCTGGGAATCGTCGTTCCCGGCTTTGCTGGTCGTGGCGATCGTCCCTTGCCGTTCGCAGCCGAGCTGCCCGCGTTCTTTGAGTACTTGGAGGACGAGCGCGGCTTGCGGCCGGGGTCGATCGCGGGCTATCGCCATCACCTGTCCCGGCTGGAGGCGTACCTGGGGAGGATCGGGGTCAGACGGCTGTCGGAGCTCTCGCCGGCGATCCTGAGCGCTTTTGTTGCTGACCGCGCCGGTGCGGGGTTGGCGAAGGTGTCGTTGTGCGAGTGCTGCGCTGCCTTGCGCGGGTTTGTGCGCTACGCGCATCGTGAGGGAGTGATCGCCAGCGACTTGAGCGGCGCGATCGAGGGCCCGCAGGTTTACCGGCTGGCCGACATTCCACGATCGATCACGTGGGAAGAGGTCGGTCTGGTGCTGGGCTGCGTGGATCGCCGCACGCCGTGCGGCAAGCGCGATTGGGCGATCCTGTTGCTGCTGGTGACCTACGGGCTGCGCAGCCGTGAGGTCGCCGCGTTGACGCTCGATGACATCGACTGGCGGCGCGAGCGTCTCGCCGTGCGGGAGCGCAAGGCCGGGCACTCGACCGCGTTCCCATTGTCCGCGGCGGTTGGGGAGGCGCTGGTTGACTATCTGCGGCACGGGCGCCCGCAGACCAAGGAGCGGCGCGTGTTCTTCCGCGCGCTCGCGCCGGTTGTGCCGATCACCGCGGACGGTGTCTCGGGCCGCGCGCGTCACTATCTGCTGAAGGCCGGGATCGATGTTCCCCGGCCGGGGTCGCACACGCTGCGCCACACGTGCGTGCAGCGGCTCGTGGACGCCGATTTCGCGTGGAAGACGATCGGTGACTTCGTCGGGCACCGCTCGGCCAAGTCGACCGAGATCTACACCAAGGTCGCTGTCGAGCAGCTGCGCCAGGTCGCGCTCGGCGACGGTGAGGAGGTGCTCTCATGAGCCACGGCGAGAGCATCGAGGAGGTCGTCGACCGGTTCCTCGCGCACAAGCGAGCCCTCGGCCGCAAGTACACCAGCGCCCAGTCGGAGCTGCGGCTGCTGGTGCGGTTCTGCGCCGAACGGGGCATGGTCGGCATCGGCCAGCTCACACCGGCGCTGCTGGACGAGTTCTTGGCATCGCGTCCGCGCTCGCGGCCGAAGGCCTTCAACCACCTGCTGTGCGTGGTCAGGTGCCTGCTCGACTGGGCGGTGGCGCAGCAGCTGATCGAGACCTCGCCGCTGCTCGCCCGCCGCCGGCGGGTCACCTCTCAGCCAATCCCATACATCCTCGACCAACAACAGGTACGGCGTCTGCTCGATGCGGCCGGCGCGCTGCCCGACAACGCACGCGCCAGAGGACGAGCAGCGACCTACCGGACGATCTTCGCGCTCTGCTACGGGCTCGGGCTGCGCGCCGGCGAGGCGTCCCGGCTACGAATCGGCGACGTCGACGTCCAGCGCCGGCTGCTGATCGTGCGAGGCGGCAAATTCGGCAAGAGCCGCCTCGTCCCGCACGGGCCGCGGATCGCTGCGCTGCTCGACCAGCAACTCGAGCGCCGCCGCCGTGCTGGGCCGCTTGATGAGCAGGCGCCGCTGTTCACGTTCGACGGCGTCCACAGCATCAGTTCGCACCGCGCCAGCCAGACGTTCCACGAGCTTGTGCTCGCGCTCGACCTGCCGGTGCCGGCCGGGGTCTCGCCACCGAGGCTGCACAGCCTCCGGCACAGCTTCGCCGTCGGCTGCCTG
>JADGPN010000750.1 GCA_017882465.1 Solirubrobacteraceae bacterium | reverse complement strand
AGGCTTGACCTGTTGCGCGGCCAGCACCCCAGTGAGCGTCGCGAACCGCTGCTCGCGCCGCATCAGCTCCAGGTAGCGCGTCAGCTGCTCGACCCCGTCGATGTCGCCGCGGCGCTTCACCTCGATCGCCACGTAGTGGCCATTCGCGTCGCGACACACCAGGTCGACTGGACCGATCGGCGTATAGAACTCGCGCTGTACGAGCGTCCAGCCCTCACCCAGGGCTGACGGGTTCTCCGCCAGCAGAGCCTGCAGATGCTTCTCGACGCCGTCCTTCTGCAGCCCGGGATCGACACCGAGGTCGTGGCTCGAGTCGTGGAGGATCTCGGCGATCGCGATCTGGAGCGTGTCGCCCGACGTGTTGCGGACCTCCCAGACCTCATGCAGCGACGCGTCCAGGTCCGCCGTCGTCGCGGCGAGATCGTCGGGCGCTTCCCGTACCGTCAACGTGCACGGCGCGCTCATCCAGTTCAGAGGCTTGTACGCCTTGTCGTCCGCATGCACGGAGACGGACCCATCGGCCTTGACGACGAGCAGCCTTGGCGCCATCGGCAGATGAGCGGTGAGCTTGCCGGCGTAGTCGACCTGGCAACGAGCGATCACGAGACGCACCAAGCCAACGTACTGTCATGCTCCCTGGTCTGTCGCCTCGGATCGGGCGGCAACCGATCGGCCAGTCAGCCGGGCTTCTGATGTATCTATCGACCGCCCCGTGGCTCCTACAGGTTGTGCGAACCACGGTGGGGCGCACGCGGGGAAAGGAAGAATCATGTCAGGAGACAAGCGGACTCCGTTGCAGGACGAGGTCGTGCGCGCCCTCATCGAGACGAAGGCCATCGACTTCGAGGCGGTAGGCGCGTTGTTCAGCAAGTACGGCGCCAGGGCGGCGCTGGAGGGCGACTCGCTGGTCCACATCATCAACAAGAACGTCACCTGGAACTGTGGCTGGCCCGGCCCGGAGGTCTTCCGTGCCGGGAACCCCGGTCCCGTCCAGCACTGACCGGCCGATCACTGACGTGTGACCGGTGATGTCAGCAGCATCCGGCATCGTCCGGGATAGCCAGGGAGCAGGCGACCCAGAGAGTGGTCGCCTGCTCCATGCCGCGGTCCAACTCGTGGGTCGAGCGCTGGCGGCGTCCCGTTCGGAAGGCTCCGGGTCCGTCGGGACGCCGGACGCGGCCCCGCCACTTGGTGGTGACAAGGTGCGCTGCGAAGCCTCGATGCTGCTCCGTGCCGCGGCGCCGGTGGCCGATCGCGACCCCAGGCTGCCGGCGGCACTGGCAATGCTTGCCTCTGACTTGGTCGCGGAGAGTCCGGACGAGCTGGCGGTGCGTCTGTGCCTGCACCCGGGCATCGCCCTGGATCTCGCCCTCGTCCTTCTCCACTTGCGGGCCCTCGGACTCGGCGACCGGCGCCTGGAGCCGCTACTCAGCGACCTCCTCGGCGCCGACCGGTTGCGCGGGCCGGAGCGCCCGCCCAATCGCGAACTCGAGCAGCTGTGGCTGCACGGGCTGTGGTCTGGCGAGGTGGCGCCGAAATCGCTTTCTCGAGCCCTGTCCGCCTCCAGCCTGGCGTGGGAGTTCGACCACCTTGCCGGCACGACCGAGGACGCCTACGCCTTCACCCACGCGATTCTCTACGCGACCGACCACGGACGCCGCCGCGTGGCGCTGCCTCGGCCGGTCGAGGAGATCGTTCGCGACGCCGACGCAATCCTCGCCGTGGCGCTAGACGCCGGCAACCACGATGTCACAGCTGAAGTGTTGTGGACGTGGCCGATGCTCGATCTCCCCTGGACGCCGCTTGCGGCGGAGGCCCGTGCCTTGCTCGCGCAGGTGAGCGACGCGCACGGATTCCTGCCGGGGCCCGGTTTCGATCCATCGGTTCACGAGCGGCTGCCGTTGCCGGAACGAGACGCGTACGTGCTGCGGACCAGCTATCACACGACTCTGGTGCACGGACTGCTACTGGCGGCCACCTTGAGCCGCCAGGGTCGTCTTCAGCCCGGTCCGGCGGCTGGACGAGGTGGCTCGGTGGCGGGAGGGAACGTTGCCGATGCGGTCGCTGCCTTCCTGCAGCCGAGCGCGATGGCGGTGGCGTGGTGGACCCGGTTCTCTTCGCTATCCCCTGCCACGCGGGATTCCCTGGCGCCAGCGCTCGTGACGATGGCGCTGCGGCGGGCAGCTACCGCCGCCGACATGTCCGCCGTGCGGGAGACATTGAGCTTGGCCGCGGAGTATCGGCTCTCCGAAACTCCGGTCACGCGGCAGGCTCGCGTCCTACTGCGTCGGGCGATGACCTGCGCCGAACTCGCCGGAGCCGCGGCCATCCGCAGTTGACCACGTACACGACGTGGCTGGTGCCGTGCACACCAAGGAGTAGTCGTCGGCCGATCGGCTGGCTTGGGTGATCGGGGCACTCTGATCTGAATCCTTCAATGCCATCGCCGGCTTCCTGCGCCACAATCGGAATGAGAAGCGTCCGGATCTGGCCGATGAGCGCGCGGTGTGGCGCTGA
>JADGPN010000171.1 GCA_017882465.1 Solirubrobacteraceae bacterium | reverse complement strand
GGCCTCCGCGCCGTCAGCGCGCACGGCCACCGGCAATGGGATCGCCGCTCCCCCGAACGGCAGCGACAGCCGGCCCCCGAGGGCCGGAGCGAGCTGTGCGGGGACCGAGAAGCTCATCCGCCAGATCCCCGGTTGTGCGCTGCCGGCGCCGGGAGGCTCGGGCAGCGCGGGAAAGCGATGGCGAGCCCCGTCTGACTCGACCACCAGGACCGGCTGGACGCTGGGCCCCGTGCGCCGCCGGCGCCAGCGCCCGTTCACCTGCACCAGCAACTGCTGGGACTCGGTGCTCGACCACTGCACGGACTCGACCCCAAGCGGGTACTGGACTCCGGGCGGGTCGTTCATCGAGTGCCAGACGCTAGAGGCCGCCGCGGACGGACGGACCCGGTTCGGCGCCGCGGCGATCAGCTCACCAGAAGCAGCGGCGGCGCTTCGGGCGCTCTGCGGCGAGCACGCCGGCGGCCACGCCCAGGGCGATGATCGTTGCCACCGTGCCGATCGCGATCGTGTTCCTGGAGCGGACGACACGGCGGCGCCAATACCAGGCGCCGCCCTGCCACACCGCGATTCCGATCAGCCGCTTGCGCATCTGCTGTCGATGCTACCCCTCGTCGCGGTGTCGCACTCGCCACGCCATGCGCGACTGGAGCGACCACAGCTCGATGAAGCCGGGCGATGCGGCCTGCGCGAACAGGCCACCCGACTCCGAGAAGCTGGCCAGCGGGCCATCGTAGATCGCGTTGGGCGACTCGCGGGTGACCACGCGGGCCGAGCCTCTGTACAGCTTGAGCCCGATCGTGCCGGTGACCTGGGCGTTGACCACGTCCATGTAGGCGTCGAGATCAGTCCGCAGCGGCTCCCACCACAGACCCGCGTAGACCAGGTAGGCCCATTTCTGGTCGAGCGCCGGCTTGAACTGGTTCTGGTGGATCGTGCCCACGAGCTTCTCGAGCTCCTGGTGGGCCGGCAGCACGATCGCAGCGGCCGGGATCTCGTAGATGTCGCGCACCTTGAGGCCGACGATCCGGTCCTCGATGTGATCGACGATGCCGACCCCGTGCCGGGCACCGATGTCGGCCGCACGCTCCAGCAGCTCGACCAGGCCGAGCCGCTCGCCGTCCAAAGCGACGGGCACCCCGTGCTCGAATTCGACGGTGACCAGCTGCGGCTCGTCCGGCGCCTCCTCCGGCCGCGTCACGAGCTGGAACACGTCGGGCTCCGGTGCGTGGTCGAGGTCCTCGATCCAGCGACCCTCGCTGGAGCGGCCCCACAGGTTGTCGTCGATCGAGTACGGCGCCGACTCGGTACCGCCCTTGACGGGGATGCCGTGCTCCCGCGCGTACGCCACCTCCTCCTCGCGACCCATGCGCCACTCGCGGACCGGCGCCACCACCTTGAGCTCGGGGCCGAGCGTGGCCACCGTGGTCTCGATCCTGACCTGATCGTTGCCCTTGCCGGTGCAGCCGTGGGCGATCGTGTCGCAGCCCGTCCGGCGCGCGTACTCGACCGCCAGCTTGGCGATCAGCGGACGACCCAGCGCGGTGAACAGCGGGTAGCCGAGGCCGTAGATCGCGTTCGCCTTGATCGCCGGCAGGACGTACGCGCGGGCGAACTCCTCGCGCGCGTCGACGACGTGGCATTCGATCGCGCCCAGCTGGAGCGCCTTGCCCCTGACCACGTCGTAGTCCTCGCCCGGCTGGCCGAGGTTGACCGTCAGCGCCACGACCTCGGCGCCGTACTCGTCCTGGATCCACTTCAGCATCACGCTGGTGTCCAGGCCCCCGCTGTAGAGCAGCAGCACGCGATGCACCTCGGCCGGGTCCGCGAGGTAGGTCGCGGTCAGCTCAGGGTTCGATTCGGCCATCAGGAGTGGGCAAGTTACACGAGGGTGGGCGGATTTCGGCGGCGGGTTCGCCGGAATCCGCCCACCCCCTGCGGAGCGCAGCCAGCCCGCACCCCGCCTCGTCACGAACCGATCAGCGCCTGCCCCCCAAGTCCAGACGCCGCTTGACGTCCCACCACAGCGCCTCGTAGGCCAGTGCCGCTCGCCCGCCTGGGGCGATCTCAGCCACGACCGAGCGATCGACGCCCATCCGCTCGACCTCGTCGGCGGCCGGGATCGCGGCGCCGAGCATCGTCACGTGCCGGGCGCGAAGCTCCGCCATCACCTCCCGGTGCAGGGATTTCCGGACCTCGACCATCGAGAAGAAGGCCAGCACCTGCGGCCCGCCCGCCACCAATTCCTCGAGCTGCGCGAACGTGCGCGAGGACAGCGTGGCGGGAATGATCGGGACGAGCAGGGCGTCGGCGGCCTCGAACACGCTCTCGGAGACGAGCGAGATGCTGGGCGGGCAGTCGAGGAAGATGTAGTCGTAGTGCCGGTACAGAGGCTTCAGCACGCGCGCGAGCCGCGCCGTGGGCCGCTTGGTGCCGTCGAGCGCCAGGTCCATGTGCCGGTAGGAGAAGTCGGCCGGCAGCAGGTCGAGGCCGAGGTAATCGGTGCCCTTGATCAGGTCGTCGGCGCGCGTCTTCAGTCGCACCAGCCGCCGGCCGCCGCCGCGCACCTTGGGCCGGATCCGGAACAGGTAGGTGCTCGCGCCCTGAGGATCGAGATCCCAGAGCAGCGTCCGGGCGCCCCCGCGGGCGGCCAGGTAGGAGAGGTTCACCGCGGCCGAGGTCTTGCCAACGCCGCCCTTGATGTTGTAGGTGGCCAGGACGCGGCTCACCGGAACGTGTCCTTGACCAGCGAGCGCTGCTCAGGGGAGGCGAACTCTGTGAACACGGCCGCGAACTCGTCCCGGGCGGCCCGCTCGTCCTGGAGCAGCCAATCGACGAGCACGCCCATCGCCATCAGCGCCACAGCGCCGGCGGGCAGCGCCGAGACCTCCCCGGCCAGCGACCTCAGCGTCGCGACCTGCACCTCGCGGTCCTGATGGCGGCCGAGCACGTCCTGGAGCGATTTCAGGGAGCGCACCATCGGCTTGACCACCTCGCCCGGGAACACGGGCGCCGCGAGCAGCTCGAGCAGGTAGCGCAGCTCCTTGCCCTTCTTGCGCAGCTCGTGGTAGGCCTCGGGAGGGCTCGACGCATCGATCGCGCGGCCCATTCGCAGCATCCGCCGGTACACCTTGACGATCCGCTCGCCGGCCAGCTCGCCGATCGGGCGCGCGGCGTCGACGCGCCCCTCCTCGGGCAGCGACTCCAGGCGCTCGATGAACGAGCCCCAGCCCGAGATCGCCTCCCGCGCCCGATCGGAGCGCAGCTCGCGCACCATCGCTCGCCGCGCGGCCAGTCGCCGGCCGCGCAGGACCGACAGCAGCGGGTCGAGGTCGGCCTGGAACCGCTCGGGCACGGTCAGCCGGAAGGCGTCGAAGTCGAGCACATAGACGTCGAGGTCACGCGAGGGGCCGGTCACCTGCTGCAGCCAGCGCAGCTCGCCGCGATGGCTGGCCAGCTGCGCCGGCGGGAAGACGCCCTTGAGCTCGCGCTGGACCGCGCGCGAGCGGCGGACCGCCACCCGGAAGTCGTGCAGGAACTCGCTGTCGACATCGGCGATCGTCCCTGGGAGGTTTGCCTCGATCACCTCGAGCAGGCGACCGAGGACCGCCGCGGCGGCCGCGTCGGCGCGCTGGTCTGCGCGCAGGCGGAGGTCGATCTTGGACGAGACGCCCCCAAGCTGCTCGCCGGCGGCCAGCACCGCCTCGTCGAGCACCGTGCGCTCCGCCTCCACCAGGCCCAGCCCCGCCTCCAGCGTCCCTCGCACGTCCAAGAGCTCATCTTCGTAGCCCCGGACAGGACCGAGGCGCGCGCGCGCTGCCAGCCCGATCCTCCGGCCCGAGGCGATGATGACCGCCGGCCTCTCGAGCACGATGCGAACCACGATCTTGTCCGCGGCGTCCACCACCCCGAGCTCGCGGACATCGGTGGCGAGGTGCACCAGCGGCAGCAGCGCCCGCAGCTCCACCACCGGCTCGAGCACGCCGCGCAGCGGGCCGTGGGGAAGCTCGTAGGCCAGCAGCCGCTCGGGCGGCTCCGCCAGCTCCGCCGCGGCGCGCAGCTCGCCGCTGCTCGAGTCGGTCACCGAGAGACGGCCGCGCTCATACGCCGCGGCGAGGCCGGCCGCCCGGAGCAGGCCGTCGAACGTGTCGTAGAAACGGCGCTCGGCGCTGCTGACGGCGCCCTGGCGCAGGTCCAGGTGCTCGCTCAGCAGCTCACCCGCCTCCTCGAGCGTCACCCGCGCCGGCAGCAGGTAGTCGTGGGCGTGGGAGGCCATGCGGGCGCCAAGTCTTCCATGCAGCGAGGCGCCGGGCCTGGCCCCAGGCCTAGCCCAGTGCCGAGAGCCGCACCAGCGCGTCGTCGATCTCCTGCTCGGAGACGACGAGCGGCGGCAGGAAGCGGATCGTCCCGGGCCCGGTGGCGTTGAGGACCAACCGCTGCTCGAGCAGCGCCCGGCGGGCCAGATCGGGCGCCGACAGACCCTCCAGCAGGTCGACGGCCAGCATCAGCCCACGCCCGCGCACGACGGAGACGAAGGGCAGTCGCTCGAGCCCGGCGGCCAGCCGCTCGCCCAGTCCCCGGACCCGCTCGAGCAAAGGCTGATCCGAGCAGATCTCCAGTGCGACCAAGGCCGCGGAGGCGATCACGGGGCCGCCGGCGAAGGTCGAGCCGTGGTCCCCGGGCTGGAACACGTCGGCCAGCCGCTCGCCCGTGACGAGCGCGCCGATCGGCAGTCCGCCGCCGAGCGCCTTGGCGCTGGTCAGCGCATCGGGCACGACCGGGGTCTGCTGGTAGGCCCACAGCGTCCCGGTTCGCCCCATCCCGCACTGGATCTCGTCGAACACGAGCGCGGCCCCGACACGGTCGCAGGCAGCGCGGGCCGCTGAGAGCAGCTCGTCGGAGAGCACGTTGATCCCCGTCTCCCCCTGGATCGGCTCCAGCAGCACACCGGCGGTCTGCGGCCCGACCGCCCGATCGAGCGCCTCCGGGTCCTTGGGCACGACCACGAAGCCGGGGACCAGCGGCGCGAACGGCGCCTGCTTGGATTCCTGCGGCGTGGCCGAGAGCGCTCCGTAGGTGCGCCCGTGGAAGGCCTCGTGCACGACCACGATCTCGCCCCCCGGGCGCGCGCGGCGCATCAACTTGATCGCCGCCTCGTTCGCCTCCGCGCCGGAGTTGCACAGGAACACCTTGCCGCCGAGCGAGCTCTCGGCCAGGCGGGCGGAGAGCCTGAGCCCGGGCGCGGTGTAGTACAGGTTGGTCGCGTGCAGCAGGGTGCCCGCCTGCTCGCGCACCGTCGTGACCACCCGCGGGTGGCAATGCCCGACGTTGAGGACCGAGATCCCGGCCAGGAAGTCGAGATACTCGTGCCCGTCGGCGTCCCACAGGCGGCAGCCGTCGCCGCGGACAAACTCGACCGGGAAGCGGGCGTAGGTCGGAATCGCGTGGGCGCGCTCGAGCGCCTGAAGTTCGGCCACGGACATGCTCAGGCGGCCGGGCCGATCTTGGTCCCCTGGCCGGCGTCGGTGAACAGCTCCAGCAGCAGCGAATGTGGCACGCGGCCGTCGACGATGTGGGCGAACGAGACACCGCCGTGGATCGCGTCGAGGCACGCCGCGAGCTTGGGCCGCATCCCGCCCTCGACGCTCCCGAGTGCCGCCTGCACAGCGTCGGCGGTCGTCTCCGAGACGACGCTGCCGGGATCGGCGGGGTCGCGCATCCACCCGGCCACGTCGGTCAGGAACATGATCTTGTAGGCCCTCAGTGCGCGCGCCACCGCCCCAGCAGCCTCATCGGCGTTGATGTTGTAGGAGTTGCCCTCGCGGTCGGCCCCGACCGAGGCGACAACCGGGATGTAGTCCTGGGCAACGTGGGTCAGGACGTCTACGTCGACATGCTCGATCCGGCCCACATAACCGATGTCCTGGCCGCTCGGCGCCGCCTGGCGCGCGGCGCGGAACAGCAGCCCGTCGTCGCCGCAGAGCCCAACCGCGGGCTGGCCGTGGCGGTTGATCAGCAGCACGATGTCCTTGTTGACCTTGCCCACGAGGACCATCTTGGCCACCTCCACCGTGGCGGCGTCCGAGACCCGGAGGCCGTCGACGAACTGGACCGGCAGGTTGAGCCGCTTCATGTAGCCGGTGATCTCGGGACCGCCACCGTGGACGATCACCGGCTTCATCCCGACGTACTTGAGCAGCACGACGTCGCGGGCGAACTCCTCCTTCAGCGCCGGGTCGGTCATCGCCGCCCCGCCGTACTTGATCACCACGGTCCTGCCGTGGAACTCGCGGATGTAGGGGAGCGCCTCGAGCAGCGTGGCCGCATCGCGCATCGCCATCAGGTCGTGTACTCGGCGTTGATGCTCACGTAGTCGTGCCCGAGATCGGAGAAGAAGACCTCGGTCTCCGCCCCCTCGCCGGGCAGCCCGATCACGTACTCGACCTCGTCGCGGGCCACGAGCTGCGACAGGGCCTCGCCGTCGTGGGGGGCCCGCGCGCCACGCGCGCAGACCTGCATCCCCTCGATCGCGACGTCCAGCGACAGCGGCGCCGTGCCCGGGAGGGCCATCCCCACCGCCTGGGCGATCCGGCCCCAGTTCGGATCGCCGCCGTGCAGCGCCGTCTTGACCAGGGGCGAGTTGGCCACCGCCCGCGCCGCCGCCTCGACGGCGGCGGCATCCCCGCCGCTGACCACGACGCGCCCGACCCGCCTCGCGCCCTCGCCGTCGCGCACGATCGAGATCGCGAGCTGGCGCAGGAGCGCGTCGAGCGCCTCTCCGAAGCGCAGCTCATCCTCGGTCTCGGGCTCGACCCGGACCCCCGACTCCCCGCTGGACTGGAGGATGACCGTGTCGTTGGTCGACAGCTGCCCGTCGACGCTGATGCGCTCGAAGGACCGCTTCACGGTCACTCCGAGCAGCAGGTCGCAGGTCTGCGGCGAGAGCGCCGCGTCGGTCTGCACGAAGCACAGGAGCGTGGCGAAGCCGGGCGAGATCATGCCCGCCCCCTTGGCCTGGGCGCTCAGCCTCACCGTCCCGGACGGCAGCGTCACTTCGAGCGTCGCCCGCTTGGCGAACGCGTCGGTGGTGCGGATCGCCTCGGCGAACGCGACGTCGCCCTCAGCGCTGAGCTCCCCCGAGGCGGCCGCGATCCCGCGGGTGATCGATTCCATCGGCATCGGCACGCCGATCACTCCGGTGGAGGCGACGGCGACGGCGTCCTCGCGCACCCCGGCAACGATCGCGCCCGAGCCCTGCGTCTTGGCGGCGTCATCGAGGCCGCGCCCGCCGGTGGCGGCGTTGGCGTTGCCGGAGTTGGCCACGACCGCCCTGAGACCGTCGAGCCGGCAGCGCTCCATCGTCATCAGCACCGGCGCGGCCAGCACTCCGGAGCGCGTGAACCGAGCCGCGCTGGTCGTCTCGGCCGCGCTCGAGACGATCATGCCCAGGTCCGGATTCCCGCTCGGCTTGATCCCGCAGGCCACGCCCGCGGCGCGGAAGCCGAGCGGCAGGCCGCCCGCGAGCTCGGTCACCTGGGCCGGCCGATCGATCCATCGGCTGCTGAAGAACTCGCCCGAGCTCATGAGATCCCCTCCCCCTCGTTGAGTCCGAACATCAGATTCAGGTTCTGCACCGCCTGCGAGGCCGCGCCCTTCCACAGGTTGTCGATCACCGAGAACACGATCACCCTGCCCGTGCGCTCGTCGCGGTGGACCGAGATGCGGCAGATGTTGGTCTCGCGCACGTCGCGCACGCCCGGCGGCTCGGAGGTCAGCTCGATGAACGGCTCCGAGACGAAGGCGCGGCTGTACAGGCCCTCGAGCTCGTCCAGGCTGAGGCGGACCCCGTCTTCCTTCGGCGTCACGTAGCAGGACACAAGCTCGCCCTGGTCGAGCGGCAGCAGATGGGCGGTGAAGGTGATCCGCACGTCAGCGCCGAGCGCGGCCAGCTCCTGCTCGATCTCCGGGGTGTGGCGATGGCGCGGCACGCCGTAGGGCCTGACGTTCTCGTCCACGGTCACGAAATGCGTCTGCTCGGTCGCCGCCCGGCCGGCGCCCGAGACGCCGGACTTGGCGTCGACGACGACGTCCCCGATCAGGCCGGCGCGGGCCAGCGGCGCGAGCGCCAGCAGCGTCGCGGTCGGATAGCAGCCGGGGTTGGCGACGATCCCGGCGTCACGGATCCGCTCGCGGTACAGCTCCGGCAGCCCGTACACGGCTTCGTCGAGCAGGTCCGGGGCCTCGTGCTCGCGGTACCAGGCGCCGTAGATCATCGCGTCGCGGAGCCGGAAGTCCGCGCTCAGGTCGACCAGCCGCACCCCGCGCTCGCGCAGATCGGCGACCAGCGGCGCGGCGGCTCCGTGCGGATACGCGACGACCGCCGCGTCGACGTCCGCGTGCCGGTCGAGGTCGAGCTCCTCGAGCGTCAGCGGGACGCGGTGATGGGGATAGAGGTCGTCGAGCCGCCGGCCGACATCGGAGCGAGCCGTGACCCACCGGAGCTCGAAGGACGGATGCGCAAGCAGCAGGCGCGCGGCCAGGGCGCCCGTGTAGCCGGCCCCGCCGAACACCGCGACGCTAGGCACGGATCCTCCCTCCCAGCTCGTCGCCGATCGCGTCGCTGATCGCCGATCGTGCCGCCGCGAC
>JADGPN010000027.1 GCA_017882465.1 Solirubrobacteraceae bacterium | reverse complement strand
GCGGTTGCCCGGGCCCGTGACGGGCCGGCCGCGGCGGCCGTTGTCGAACAGCGCGTCGACGGCCTCCTGCAGCATCCGCTTCTCGTTGTTGACGATGATTTCGGGCGCGCCGAGGTCGAGCAGCCGCTTGAGGCGGTTGTTGCGGTTGATCACGCGACGGTAGAGATCGTTCAGGTCGGAGGTGGCGAAGCGGCCACCGTCGAGCTGGACCATCGGGCGCAGCTCAGGCGGGATCACCGGCACGGCCTCGAGGATCATCATCTCGGGCTTGTTGCCGGAGCTGATGAAGGCCGAGACGACCTTCAGCCGCTTGACCGCGCGCGCCTGCTTCTGGCCCTTGGCGGTCTTGACCTGCTCCTGGAGATCGGCCGACTCGTCCTCGAGATCGACCTGCTGGAGCAGGTCGCGGACGGCCTCGGCGCCCATGCCGCCACGGAAGTACTCCCCGAATCCGTACGGCGAGCCGAAGCGATCCTTGAGCTCGCGGAACGTCGTCTCGTCGTTGATCACGTCCTTGGGCTTCATCGTCTGGAACAGGTCCCAGACCTGACGCATGCGCTCGGCCGCGTCCTCGATGTAGGCCTCGGTGTCGTCGATGTCGGCCTGGAAGCTCTTGCGGAGCTCCTTGAGCATCTTCTCGCGCTCGTCGGCCGAGATCTTGGCCACGTTGACCTCGAGCGTCTCCGCCCACAGGTGGTCCTCGTCGGAGAAATCGCGACCGGTCTTGGCGGACTCGAGGAACTCCTCGCGGCGGGCCAGAGACTCCTTGAGCTCCAGGACGCGCTCCTCCTTCTCCGCCGCATAGGCGTCGAGCACCTTGTTGACCTCATCCAGGAGGCCGTCCACGTCGCGCGCGCGAGCTTCGTCGTCCACCCACGTGACCATCGAGGCGGCGAAGTACAGGACCTTCTCGAGCTCCTTGGGAGCCATGTCGAGCAGATACCCGATCCGGCTCGGGACGCCCTTGAAGAACCAGATGTGCGAGACGGGCGCGGCGAGGTCGATGTGGCCCATGCGCTCACGGCGCACCTTGGAGCGAGTGACCTCGACGCCGCAGCGCTCGCACACGATTCCCTTGTAACGGACGCGCTTGTACTTGCCGCAGTAGCACTCCCAGTCCTTGGTCGGACCGAAGATGCGTTCGCAGAAGAGGCCGTCCTTCTCGGGCTTGAGCGTCCGGTAGTTGATCGTCTCCGGCTTGGTGACTTCACCGGAGCTCCACGAGCGGATCTGCTTGGAGGAGGCGAGGCCGATTTCGATTGCGTCGAAGTTGTTGATATCGATCATGCGGTTCCTTCAGGTTTGATTCGGGCGGGGGCTGGTTTGCGGTGATCGGCCGCGCCTGATCACGTTTCTGCCTCCTCCGTCACGCCCTCGGCCTCGCCCGACTCGATGTCGGCAGCGAGCATCGGGTCGACGTCGTCGGCGAAGTCCTCGCCGGCCAGCTCCTCGCCGGACTCCAGGTCGGGGTCCTCCTCTTCGACCTCCTCGGCGGAGGCCTCCACCGTCTCGCCCTCGTGCTCGACCGATTCGTCAGCCGCCGCGCCGTCGGTGGCGCGCACACCCGACAGGTCGATACCGAGCTCCTCGGCCGCCCGCAGCAGGTCGTCGTCCTCCTCCCGCATCTCGGCCCGCTCGCCCTCCTCGGAGACGACATTGACGTCGAGCGCCAGCGACTGCATCTCCTTGAGCAGGACCTTGAACGACTCCGGGATCGAGGGTTCGGCGATGTTCTCGCCCTTGACGATCGCCTCGTAGGCCTTGACCCGCCCGACCGTGTCGTCGGACTTGATCGTGAGCATCTCCTGCAGCGTGTAGGCGGCGCCGTACGCCTCGAGCGCCCAGACCTCCATCTCGCCGAAGCGCTGGCCGCCGAACTGCGCCTTGCCGCCCAGCGGCTGCTGGGTGACGAGCGAGTACGGACCGGTCGAGCGCGCGTGGATCTTGTCGTCGACGAGATGTAGCAGCTTCAGGATGTACATGTGGCCGACGGTCACCTGCTCCTCGAACGGCTCGCCGGTGCGGCCGTTGAACAGCGTGACCTTGCCCGAGGCCTGCTCGCCCGGGCGACGGCTCTTGTCCACGTCCATCCGGATGTTGCCCTTGTGCTCGTCCTGCCAGCGGACCAGGGCCGCATCGACGTCGGGAACCGTCGCGCCGTCGAACACCGGCGTCGCCACGTACACCTTGCCGAGCTGGCCGTCGGCCCGATTCGAGCCGCCGTTCCCCTCGACCTGCTTGCGCGCCTCCGAACCGTCGGCGTACCAGCCGTTGGCCGCCACCCACCCGAGATGGGTCTCGAGGATCTGGCCGAGGTTCATGCGGCTCGGCACGCCGAGCGGATTGAGGATCACGTCGACCGGCGTGCCGTCCTCGAGGAACGGCATGTCCTGCTCGTCGACGATCTTCGAGATCACGCCCTTGTTGCCGTGACGGCCGGCGAGCTTGTCGCCTTCGGCGATCTTGCGCTTCTTGGCCACGAACACCCGCACCAGGTCGTTGACGCCCGGCGGCAGGTCATCGCCCTCGTCGCGGCTGAAGGTCTTGACGTCGATCACGACGCCGCCCTCACCATGGGGCACCTTCAGGGAGGTGTCGCGAACCTCGCGCGCCTTCTCCTTGAAGATCGCGCGGATCAGCTTCTCCTCGGCGGTCAACTCGGTCTCGCCCTTGGGCGTGACCTTGCCGACGAGCAGGTCACCGGAGGCGACCTCGGCGCCGATGCGGACGATGCCGCGGTCGTCGAGGTTGCGCAGCGACTCCTCCGAGCGGTTCGGGATGTCGCGGGTGATCTCCTCGTCGCCGAGCTTCGTCGTACGCGCGTCGATCTCGTACTCCTCGATGTGGATCGAGGTGAGCTCATCGTCCTTGACCAGGCGCTTGGACAGGATGATCGCGTCCTCGAAGTTGTAGCCCTCCCAGGACATGAAGGCGACCAGCAGGTTCTTGCCCAGCGCCATCTCGCCCATGTCGGTGGCCGAGCCGTCGGCCAGGACCGCTCCGTCCTCGACCGCGGTGCCGACATCGACGATCGGCTTCTGATGGATCAGCGTGCCCTGGTTGGAGCGCATGAACTTCTGCAGCTCGTACTCCTGAGCGCTGCCGTCCCTGGGCTCGACCACGATCCGCTCGGCGTCGACGTAGGCGACGGTGCCGGCGGTCTTCGAGAGCACCACGTCACCGGTGTCGATGGCCGCACGGCGCTCCATCCCGGTGCCCACGAGCGGGGCATCGGTGACCAGCAACGGAACGGCCTGGCGCTGCATGTTGGAGCCCATCAACGCGCGGTTGGCGTCGTCGTGCTCCAGGAACGGGATCATCGCCGTCGCGACCGACCAGATCTGCTCCGGCGAGACGTCCATCAGGTCGACCTCCTGCGGCGAGACCGTGACGTACTGACCGGCCTGGGTGCGGCAGATGATCTCGCCCTCGGTCAGGTTGCCGTTGGCGTCGACCGAGGCATTGGCCTGCGCGATGATGCGCTCCTCCTCCTGAGTCGCATCGATGTGGACGATCTCGTCGGTGAGCTTGCCGTCCTTGACCACCCGGTAGGGCGTGGTCACGAAGCCGTGCTCAGAGATCTCCGCGTAGGAGGAGAGCGAGCCGATCAGGCCGATGTTCGGCCCTTCCGGGGTCTCGATCGGGCACATGCGCCCGTAGTGGGTGGGGTGGACGTCGCGGACCTCGATCGGCGCGCGCTCGCGGGTCAGGCCCCCGGCGCCGAGGGCGCTGAGCCGCCGGCGATGGGTGAGGCCGGCGAGCGAGTTCGTCTGGTCCATGAACTGCGACAGCTGGCTGGAGCCGAAGAACTCCTTCAGCGCGGCCACGACCGGGCGGATGTTGACGATCGTCTGCGGCGTGATCGTGTCCGCATCCTCTGTCGTCAGCCGCTCGCGAACGACGCGCTCCATCCGGTACAGGCCGATCCGGAAGGCCTCCTGGATCAGCTCACCGACGGTGCGCAGGCGGCGGTTGCCGAAGTGCTCGTACTCGTCGAGGTGATCCTGGATCGGCTCGCGCGGCATCGTCGCCGCCTCGGCCGCGTAGTCCTTGACCTCGGCATCGGGCTCCTCGGGCATGCCGAGACGCCTGGGCAAGGACACCAGCTCCTTGACCAGGGCGATGATGTCGTCGTGGGTCAGGGTGCGGGTGTCGAGATCGATGTCGAGCCCGAGACGCGAGTTGAGCTTGTAGCGACCCACCCGCGTGAGGTCGTAGCGCTTGGGGTCGAAGAACAGCTGATGCAGCAGCGCCTTGGCCGCATCGATCGAGGGCGGCTCGCCCGGGCGCTGCTTCTTGAACAGCTCGATCAGCGAGCCCTCCTCGCTGCGCGTGACCTCGGGGTCGGAGTCGACCGTATTGCGGATGTACAGCGAATTCTCGAACAGATTCAGGATCTCTTCGTCGGAGGCATAGCCCATCGCCCGCAGCAGCACCGTGACGGGCAGCTTGCGCTTGCGGTCGATCCGGACGTAGACGCGCCCCTTCTTGTCGATCTCGAGCTCGAGCCACGAACCGCGGGCCGGCATCAGGTTGGCGATGAAGACCTGCTTCTCGCGATCCTTGGGCTCCATCACGTAGGCGCCCGGTGAGCGCACGAGCTGGGTCACGACGACGCGCTCGGTGCCGTTGATGATGAAGGTGCCGCGCTCGGTCATCCACGGGAAGTCGCCCATGAACACCGACTGCTCGCGGATCTCGCCGGTCTCACGGTTGATGAACGCGACGGTCACCGTCAGGGGTCGCGCGTAGGTGAGGTCCTTCTCGCGGCACTGCTCGAGGTTCGCGACCGGTTCGTCGAAGGTGAACTCGCCGAACTGCACGGCCAGGTTGCCGGTGTAGTCCTCGATCGGCGAGATGTCGTCGATCGTCTCGCGCAGTCCGCCCCCGTCAGGGTCGGTCAGCCAGTCGAACGACTTGCGCTGAATGTCGATCAGGTTGGGGACTTCAAGGACCTTGTTCAAACGCGCGAAACTGCGGCGCGTCCGGGGGGCGTGAGCGGATGCCAAGACGGCGACTCCTCGGAAAGTCGAGAGGCGAGCAGAAGGCGCGGTTGGGAGCGCCACAGCTCCCGGTTAGCGCGACCAACAAAGATAGCACACGGCATCGCGGCCCTGTGCAGGACACATCAGCTCTCACGGACCCCGCCCTCGGCGACCACGTATGTGGCGCGGTGCCGTTGCAGTTTGGGCGGCTACGACTATCGGCTGACGGTGGTCAGTGTACGGGCAAACACGATCGCGAGCAAGCAGGGACGGGCCGCGGGGGTGGTCGGACGGGATGCGCGGGGGTCCGGAGCGGCCCGGTGGCCCGCCGCTGCCTCCTCCCGCGCGTGCGCGGACTACTTCAGCTCGACGCTCGCGCCGGCCTCTTCGAGCTCGGCCTTCAGCTTCTCGGCCTCGGCCTTCTCGATGCCCTCCTTGACCGCCTTGGGGGCCTCGTCGACGAGCGCCTTGGCCTCCTTCAGCCCGAGACCGGTCGCGGCACGCACGACCTTGATCACCTGGATCTTCTTTTCGCCGGCGCCGGTGAGCAGCACGTCGAAGGCCGTCTGCTCCTCGGCTTCCTCGGCGCCGTCACCGCCGCCGGCCGCAGCAGCCGGAGCGGCAGCGGCGACCGCGGTCGCCGAGACGCCGAACTCCTCCTCCAGGGCCTTGATCCGCTCCGCGAGCTCCAGCACCGAAATGCCCTTCAGCTCCTCGATCCACTCTTGAGTAGTCGCCATGGTTTCTCCTTACGCGTCGGATTCCGCGTCCGGCGCGGCGTCCTGTTCGGTGTCGTTCTCAGAAATCGGTTCGGCCGCCGCCTCGGGCTCAGCAGCGGCTTCGGGCTCAGCAGCGGGAGCCTCCACAGCGGCCTCGGGCTCAGCAGCGGGAGGTGCCACAGCGGCCTCGGGCTCCGGCTTCTCCCCCTCGTCGGCCGGCTGCGGCGCCTCATCCTGCGCCGCTGTGGCTGAGTCCCCGAGGTCG
Source organism: Solirubrobacteraceae bacterium (assembly GCA_017882465.1). Lineage (GTDB taxonomy): Bacteria > Actinomycetota > Thermoleophilia > Solirubrobacterales > Solirubrobacteraceae > Palsa-465. The sequence goes on along the minus strand of JADGPN010000027.1, from coordinate 19,749 downwards.
GCGGCCGCGGAGCCGGCCGGATCGGGCCCGGCCGGCGATCCTGAGCCACTGACAAGCCCCTTTTCCGCAATCTGCTGCAGCTGGATCGCCAGGCCGCCGATCAGCGCGTTCAGCCCGCGCACGAGACCGGTGAGCGGCGCCGCGATCGTCCCGACCAGCTGCGCGTGCAGAACCTCGCGGGCGGGCAGGCGCGCGATCGCGCGGACGTCGTCGGAGGTGAGCAGCTTGCCGCCGAGCAGGCCGCCCTTGAAGTCGAGGATGCGGAGCTGCCGGGCGGTGTCGTTGAGCGCCTTGGCGGCCAGCGCGGCGTCGCCGCGCACGAGCGCCAGCGCCGTCGGCCCGTTGAGCATCTCCTTGAGATCCTCGGCTCCGGCCTTGTCCGCCGCCCGCTCGGAGAGCGAGTTCTTGACCACCCGGAAACTGGTATCGGCGTCGCGCAGCTTGGCGCGCAGCTCCGCAATCTGCGGGACGCTGATGCCGCGATAGTCGATGGCGAAGACCGCCTCCGAGGCCTGGATCTGATCGGCGATCTCGTCGACGACCGCTGCTTTCTGGTCTCTGTTCATCTCGCTTCTTGCTTCCTCTCACGAAAAACGCCCGCATGATGGCGGGCGTCGAGAGCGAGCAGTAGCTCGGTTCGAGGCTCCGCCTGCTCCGGTCTTATGCTGATGCGGCCGGAGGTCTGGGGCGTTGTCCTTGGCTGGACTCGAGTCTACGCTGCGGCCGACTCCTCGGCGATGTCGCGCACGCGCGCCGGATCGACCTTCACGCCCGGCCCCATGGTGGTCGCGAACGTGACCGAACGGATGTAACGGCCCTTGGCCGCCGACGGCTTGGCCCGGACCAACTCGTCGATCACGGCGGCGTAGTTCTCGAGCAGACGATGCTCGTCGAAATCGCTCTTGCCGATCACGAGGTGCACGATCGCGGTGCGGTCGGTGCGGTATTCGACCTTGCCGGCCTTGGACTCCTCCACCGCCTTGGCGACATCCATGGTCACTGTGCCGACCTTGGGGTTGGGCATCTTCCCCGCGGGGCCGAGGATGCGGCCCAGGCGCCCGACCACGGGCATCAGGTCAGGCGTGGCGATCGCCACGTCGAAGTCGTCGAAGCCATCCTGGATCTGCTGGGCGAGATCCTCGGCGCCGACGATATCGGCGCCCGCCTCCTCGGCCTCGCGGGCCTTGTCGCCCTGAGCGAAGACGGCCACCTTCACGTTCTTGCCCAAGCCGTGGGGCAGCGCGATCGTGCCGCGCAGCTGCTCGTCGGCGTGGCGGACGTTGAGGCCGGTGCGGACGTGAACCTCGACGGACTCGTTGAAGTTGGCCGTCCCCAGCTGCTTGATCAGCGCCACCGCCTCGGCCGGCGGGTACTCGTGCTCGCGATCGAAGCGCTGACGTGCGTCGAGGTACTTCTTGCCGCGTGCCATCTACACCACCTCCACGCCCATCGAGCGTGCAGTGCCGGCGATGATCTTGGCCGCGGCGTCGATGTCGTTGGCGTTTAGGTCCTTCATCTTCTTCTGCGCGATCTCCTTCAGCTGCGTCTGGGTGATCCGGCCCACCTTGTCGCGGTGCGGCTCGGCGGAGCCCTTGTCCAGCGACAGTGCCTGCTTGATCAGCACCGCCGCGGGCGGGCTCTTGGTCACGAACGTGAACGAGCGATCCTCGAACACGGTGATCTCGACCGGAATCACGGTGCCCATGTCGGACTGCGTCTGGGCATTGAACGCCTTGACGAACTCCATGATGTTGACGCCGTGCTGGCCGAGCGCCGGACCGACCGGAGGCGCCGGGCTCGCCGAGCCGCCGACGGCCTGGAGCTTGATGACTGTGAGGATCTTTTTCGCCATTTGTCTTAACTCTAGATCTTCTTGACCTGATCGAACCCGACCTCGACCGGAGTCTCGCGGCCGAAGATCGACACCAGCACCTTGAGCCGCTGGGCGTCCTCGTTGACCTCCGAGATCTCGCCGGAAAAGTCTGACAGCGGTCCGGAGATGACCTTGACCGACTCGCCGATCGAGAACTGAGCCCGGCTGCGAGGACGCTCGGCCGTCTCCTGGTGCAGCAGGCGGTCGACCTCCGCCTGGGTGAGCGGGACGGGCTCGTTGGACGCGCCGACGAAGCCGGTCACGCCCGGAGTGCCCTTTACCAGCGACCAGGAATCCTCGTTGAGATCCATGTTGACGAGGACGTAGCCGGGCATCGTCCGCTTCTCGACGGTGATCTTCTGATTGTCCTTCATCTCGGACACCGTCTCAGTGGGGACCACGATCTGCCGCACGGCTCGCTGCTGATTCAGCGATACGACCCGGTGCTCAAGGTTGTGCTTGACCTTGTTCTCGTGGCCCGAATAGGTGTTGACGACGTACCAGCGAAACATTTCTTGTTGGTCCTCCGCGGGCTCCGCTCCGCGTCGCGAATCGACGTTCGGCGTCCGGCCTCGCTTGAGTTGAAGTACTTGTTACTTGAGGATGAAATCGACGAGCTTGCCGGCAAGGGCGTCGGCAACACCGAGATACGCTCCGGCTACGATCACGAACCCGAGCACGACCCCCGTGGCCTGGATCACCTGGCGACGATCTGGCCACTGTACCCGTTGTAGCTCCCGCCAGCTTCCCTGAAGGAAGTGGACCAGCCGGTTTCCCGTGCGGGCCGGCGCTGGGGCCACACCCTCCTCGGCATCCTCCGGCCCGAGTTGCACCTCGGAGCTCTGCTGCACGTGGGGTCCCGCGGGGAGCACTCCCGGTGCGGGACTGGCTCGCTGTTCGGACTCCTCGAGCTCCTCCAGCTCCTCGGGATCGGGCGCGTCGGCCAGATCGGGGCGACCCAGTGCGAGCTGCGCCTCGGCCAGCTCCACGTCGGGCGTGGCGTGCTCGATCGGATCGGGGTTGCCCTCCCCGTCGTGCTGCGGGCGTACGGTGGCGATCCCCGGCGGCGCCGAGGGCTCTGCCTGCGCGGGGCGACGGCTGCGCCGCTCCTTGTTGGTCCGTTTGCGATTGCGAGCCATCCCGACCCCGTGTCCTCAGCGGGTTTCGCGGTGGGGCGTGTGTCGCTTGCACCAGCGGCAGTACTTGCGCAGCTGGAGGCGTTCGGGGTTGTTCCGCTTGCTCTTGTTGGTTTGGTAATTCCGGCGCTTGCACTCTTCGCAGGCGAGAGTGGCGGCGATCCGGACGTCTCCACGGGCCATTTACGCGCTTCCCGTACGGATGGATGGGATTCGGCTGCCGGACCACGGGCGTCAAAACGAACGCCGCCCGGCGCCGAGAGCAGTTTAGCGCCAGTGGTGAGCGGCGCGCATCCGGTGGGGGACGGCGGCGCAGGCGGCCTCGCTAGTCGGCCAGTTCCACCGGGCGCAGTTCGAGCTCGATCAGCTTGTCCCCTCGCAATACTCGAGCCGCCAGCGTCGATCCGATCGTGTCCGCGGTCATCAGGCGCTGCACGTCATCGACGCGCTCGACCGGCCGGCCGCCGAGCTCCACGATCAGATCCTCCGCCCGCAGCCCGGCGCGTTGCGCGGGGCTCCCGGACGCGACCTCGACGACCTCGACTCCGGAGGCACGGCCGAAGCGGACGCGAGCGTGCGGCGGCAGCGGCCGGGGACCGCCGCCGATGCCGATGTACGCCCGCCGCACCCGGCCGTCGCTCATCAGCGCGGCGACCACGGCACGGGTGGCGGCGTTGACCGGCACGGCCAGGCCGAGACCGACGCCGGCGACCGCGGTGTTGATGCCCACGAGGCGCGCCGCGCTGTCGACGAGCGCACCCCCCGAGTTGCCCGGATTCAGTGCCGCGTCGGTCTGGATCACATTGTCGATGTAGCGCACGGCTCGGCCGGATCTTGCCGGCAGGGACCGGCCGAGCGCCGAGACGACCCCCGCCGTCACCGAACCCGCGAACCCGTTCGGGTTGCCGATCGCGATCACCAGCTGGCCGACCCGGAGCTTCTCCGCCTCGCCCAGCGTCGCCGGCGTCAGATCGGTCCCGTCGGCCCGCAGCACGGCGAGATCAGAGAGGTGATCGACGCCGACGACGCTGAAGCTGAGCTCCCGGCCGTCCACGAACGCGGCTCGGCCGGTGCGTCCGGGCCCCGCCACCACGTGCGCCGAGGTCAGCAGGAAGCCGTCCGGCGTCAGCGCCACGGCGCTGCCCGCGCCGGCGGGAACGTTCCCGGCCCGCGTGCGCCGGGTGATGCGCAGGTTCGCCACCGAGGGGGCCAGCCGCTCGGCGACATCGACGACCACGCGCGAGTATGCGTCGAGCGCCTCGGCCTCCGCGTGGGCCGCCTCTGCCTCTGAATCCCGGGCGCGGGAGTCACCGTTCAGTGCGTTCGTGGTTGCGCTCATCGCTTCAGAACGAGACGGTCACGGTCCGCTCATCCGCGCCGCGGACGATCTGCAGCCCCACGCCGCCCTGTGCCCGGGCCGCGTCGAGCACCTCGTAGAGGACATCGACCCGATCGAGCTCGCGCCCTCCGGCGGCGACGATCAGGTCGCCTCGCTCGATCCCCGCCTTCGCCGCCGGGCTGTCGTGCTCGACCACGCGTACGAGGACGCCGTCGCGCTCGGGCAGGCCGACGGCGTGACGCAGCCGGCGCGCGACCCGTGGCGGCGCGATCGCCACCCCGAGCCTGACCCGCCGGGGCGCCTCGCCGCGGCCGAGGGACTCGACGCGCTCACGCAGAGCCGCATCGGCCGGGACGGCAAGGATCAGGCCACCGTCCACGCGCAGCGTGTTGATGCCCTCCAGGCGCCCGGCGACGTCGGTCAGCGGACCGCCCGAGGATCCGCGGGGAAGTGGCGCCGTGTGCTCGACGGCGCCGCTGATCCGCCGCCCGCGGGGGCCGCGGAAGCTGCGCGCGGAGGAGGACACGAATCCGGGCGTGATCCGGAGTCCACGTCCCCCCGGGTTGGCCAGCGCCAGCACGGCGTGCCCGAGGACCGGGTCACGATCCTCGTCGGGCCACTCGACCGGCTCGATCTCGCCGGTGTCGACGTCGATCACCGCCACGTCGAGATCGGGATCGGATCCGGCCACGCGCCCGGTGGCGCGACGGCCGTCGGCGAAGGTCACGGTGGCCTCGTCATGGCGAAGGTTGTGGGCGTTGGTCAACACACGGCCCGGGGCGATCACGACGCCCGAGCCCACGCCCCAGCCCCGTCCCAGGCCGACCACGGCGGGGCCGACCCGCTCGGCGGCCTCCTGAACGGCGGTTTCCAGCTCCTGCAGAACGGTCATCTCATGCCTCAACGGTAGTTGTTACTTGCATTATGCAAGTCAGTAATCTACCAGACCGTGTTTGCACGTAGGATTCATCTCGACGTGGTCGACTCTCCCGAGCCCACTCCGGCCCCGGACACATCGGACGACGATCCGGCGCGATCGGCCCTCGCCGACGCGCTCGCGGCGGTCGGCGACCGCTGGACCCTGCAGGTCGTGGCCGCGCTCCTCGACGGCCCGCGGCGCTTCGGCGAGCTGCAGGAGGACGTGCGCGGCATCGCTCCCAACGTCCTCACTCAGCGCCTGCGCCACCTCGAGCGCCATGCGCTCGTGGTGGCGCGCCCGTACTCCAAGCGGCCGCCCAGGTTCGTCTACGAGCTGAGCGCCGCGGGACGTGAGCTGGCCGGCGCGCTGCGGCTGCTGGCGGGATGGGGAGCCCGCAACGCCGAAGGGGCGGCCGCGCCCCGACACGCGGTCTGCGGGACTACGCTCGAGGCCCGCTGGTGGTGCCCGACCTGTGAGCGGCCGGCCGCCGACCAGGAGGCCGAGGAGCTCCACTTCGCCTGACGCTGAGCCGCCGCCCGGAACGGCCGCAGCGGACCCGACTGGCACCGAGAACCGCACAGGGGAAGAATCCCCGCATGATCCGCCTGATCGGCCTCGTCGTCTCGATCGGCCTGGCCGACTCACTGAACCCGTCGACGATCGCCCCCGCGCTCTACCTCGCCTCAAGCGAACACCCTCGCGCGCGCGTGTTCGAGTTCACGCTGGCGGTGTTCCTCGTATCGCTTGCCGGAGGGTTGGTGATCGCCCTGGGGCCTGGACAGCTGCTTCTGTCGGCGCTGCCACATCCCAGCCACACGGTGCGCTACATCTTCGAGATCGTCGCCGGAGTCGCGATGCTCGTCGCCGCCGCCACGCTGTGGCTGCACCGGGACCGCCTCTCGAGCCGCGCTCTGCCGGAGGCAAAGGCCGAGGGCAAGTCGAGCGCGGTGCTGGGGGCGACGATCACGCTCGTCGAGCTGCCCACGGCCTTCCCCTATTTCGCCGTGACCGCCGCGATCGTCGGCTCGGGACTCGGCCCGCTGCGCCAGGTCATCCTGTTGGTGCTGTTCAACCTCTGCTTCGTGCTGCCCCTGATCGGGATCTGGCTCACCCTCACCTTCGCGGGCAGCCGCGCCGATCAGCTCCTCGGCTGGGGACGCGGTCTGCTGCAGCGGCACTGGCCGGCGGTCCTCTCGATCCTGGCCCTAGTCGCCGGGCTGTTCGTGACCGCCCTCGGCGTCACCGGGCTCACGCACAGCCGCCATCGGCTCGGGAGGCTGGTCGGGCCGTTCCGGCACCTGCTGCGGTTGCGCTGAGGACCCTACGCCTTCACAGCCAGTTCCGCCGACGGCTCGGCGGCCAGCTCGTGGGCGAGCCGGCTGAGGAGGTCTGCGAGATCAGCGTGCTGCTCGGGCGACCATCCGTCGAGCAGCCGCGCGAGGCTCGCGCGTCGCTCGGCGATCAGCTTCGCGACCGTCTCCAGGCCGTCCGGAGTCAGCCCGCGCAGCGGCGCCCGATCCGGCTCCGGAACCACCGCAACGGTCACCGTCCGGACGCTCACCATCCCCCGCTCGACCAGCTCCTCGAGGGCGCTCGCGCCGACCTCGACCGGGATGCCGAACGCGGAGCACAGAGGCGAGATGTCCGCTTCCGGATCCTGGTATAGGCGCACCAGCAGCCAGCATCCCGCGGGTGACAGGTCGACGCCCGCCCGCTCGGCGATCCTCTCCACGATCCGCCGCCTGCCCTCCCGCCCGACCAGCACGCCCAGCGAGCGCGAGACCTCGGCCAGCGAATCGGTGTCCTTGGGAACGGCGAAGCTCTCGCCGATCCCGCTGCCGGCGGCCACGCTCTCGCGCAGGGGACGTTCCGGGAGCACCAGGCTGAGCAGGAACGCCGCCGCCGCGACGGTCGCGGCCACCGTGAACACGGTGTCGAGCGCGTGCGTGAACGCGTGGATGTAGGCGGCGTGAAGCTGCGGCGGCAGCTTCGAGAGCTGGGCCGGGTTGGAGTGGGCGAGGCCCGCGGTGGCCCCGCCGGCGGCGCCTGGGGGCAGTGCGGCGGTCAGCTCGGAGGCCAGGCGGCTGGCGAAGATCGAGCCGAGGATCGCCGTGCCCACCGAGCCGCCGATCGAGCGGAAGAGCGTGGCCCCCGAGGTGGCGACCCCGAGGTCGGTGTAGTCGACCGCGTTCTGCACCGCCAGCACGAGCACCTGCATCACCATCCCCAGCCCGAGGCCGAGCACGAACATGAACGCCGACGCCGACGCGCGGCTGGTGGACACGTCCATGCTCGACAGCAGCCACAACCCCACCACCATCACGGCAGTGCCGGCGATCGGGAACGGCCGGTAGTGGCCGGTGCGCGTGATCAGCTGCCCGGAGGCGATCGAGGTGACCAGCAGCCCGGCCATCAGCGGCAGGATCTGCAGCCCGGAGCTGGTCGGGCTGGCGCCGTTGACGACCTGCAGGAACAGAGGCAGGTAGGTGACCGAGCCGAACAGGGCGAAGCCGACCACGAATCCGATCCCGCTAGTGACCGAGAACACGCGATTGGAGAACAGCCGCGGCGGCAGCACCGGCTCGGGAGCGCGGCGCTCGACCACCACGAACACGGCGAGCATGAGGACCGCGGCGACGAGCAGGCCGATGATGAACGGAGACCCCCACCCGTACGTCGTGCCGCCGAGCGTGCACGCGAGCACGATCGCGCCCAAGGCCGCTGCCAGCAGCGCCGCTCCGAGGTAGTCGACCTTGTGGGGCACTCGCTCGGGCGCGGACGGCAGCGTGGCCGCGAGCACGATGAACGCCGCCACGCCGACCGGGATGTTCACGTAGAAGATCCAGCGCCAGGACAGGTTGGTGGTGAAGAAGCCGCCGAGCAGCGGCCCGATCACGCTGGCGAGACCGAATACCGCCCCGAACAGGCCCTGGTAGCGCCCGCGCTCACGCGGCGAGACGACGTCGCCGATCGCGGCCATGGTGCTGACTATCAGCCCGCCCCCGCCGAGGCCCTGGACCGCGCGGAACACGATCAGCTCGGTTAGGTTCTGCGAGGCCCCGCACAGCGCCGAGCCGATCAGGAACACGACCAGGGCGACCTGGAGCACGATCTTGCGTCCGTATTGATCTCCGAGCTTGCCGTAGATCGGCGTGACCGCGGTCTGCGCCAGCAGATAGGCGGTCACCACCCAGGAGATGTGGTTGAGGCCCCCAAGGTCGCCGACGATGGTCGGCAGCGCGGTCGAGACGATCGTCGAGTCGAGCGCCGCCATCAGCATCACGAGCATCAGGCCCGCGAACACCACCGCCACGCTGTGGCGCCGACCGGTCGCAGGCCCGGCCACAGCGACGGCGCTCACGTCTCCCCTACGGCTACCGTGGCGGACCGCACGAGACGATCATCTCACCTCGCGCGCGGGCGCGCACACGCCCCACCGGGCGCGTCGCATGCATCCGCGCGCACCTGCCGCAGCAAACTCACGGCGGTGCCTATCATGGCCGCATCGCGACCGCGACCACCGAGAGCCTGGCCCACCACCGCGCCGTTGCACCCAGCGGTGCTGCAGCGCCCGCTCGACGGCCGATACGCCGAGATCCGCGGTCGCACCCGTGAGGTGCCGGCCAGGCCGGAGTTCGCGCCGCCGATCGAGCTGCCCAAGGTCTCGAGACTCTGCAACGGGCTGCGGCTCCGGCCGTGGTCCGGCCTCGGCGTCCTCGGCGTCCTCGGCGACGGTCTCCACGGAGTCACCGTCCCCGAGCCCGCCGGCGAGCACCGCGACCCGGCCCGCGCCGCCGCCGCGTCCCAGACCGCGCGGCGCCTCCCGACGTCGTGCCCGCAGCGCCGGCGAGCCGCTGCTCGGCAAGGTCGTGCTGATCGACCCCGGGCATAACGGCGGCAACGCGGACCATCCTGACGAGATCAACCAGCTCGTCCCGGCCGGTGGATTCACCAAGGCATGCGATACGACCGGGACATCGACCGCCGCGGGGTACAGCGAGGCGGCGTTCAACCTCGACGTCGGCCTGCGGCTGGCGGCGCTCCTGAGGCGCGAGGGCGCGCACGTCGTGCTCACGCGGACCACGAACAGCGGTGTCGGCCCGTGCGTCGATGAACGCGCGGCGATCGGGAACCGCGCGCACGCCGATGCGGCGATTTCGATCCACGCCGACGGCGCCCCGCCCTCCGGCCAGGGCTTCCACGTGATCGAACCGCAGCGCGTCGGCGGCTACAACGACCGCATCGTGGCCCCGTCGGCGCGGCTCGGCCGCATCCTTCGTGATGAGATGGCGGTCGGCTCAGGACTCGTTGCCTCGACCTACCTGGGCCACGACGGGATCGACGTGCGCGGCGATCTCGGCGGCTTGAACCTGTCGACGGTGCCGAAGGTGTTCCTCGAGAGCGGCAACATGCGCAGTGCGCACGACGCCGCGCTGCAGACCGACTCGGCCTGGCGTGCGCGACTGGCCCAGGTCATCGCCGCCGCGCTGACGCTCTACCTGACGAGCCCAGCCTGAACCCTGTCTGTATCTCAGCTCACAACGAGCCGAGGCGAGGAGACGCGCGCGGCCGAGCCGCGCGCGTCGTGACCCTCGGAGAACTAGAGCTTGGTGACGTTCGTGGCCTTGGGGCCCTTGTCCCCGGCCTCAGCGTCGTAGGAGACCTTTGCTCCCTCGGGAAGTTCCCGATAGCCGCTCGAGTTGATGGCCGAGTGATGGACGAAGAGGTCCTTCGTTCCATCGTCGGGGGTGATGAAGCCAAACCCCTTGTCGGCGTTGAACCACTTGACGGTTCCGGTGGCCATATTGGTCCTCCGTGCTCTGGTGCTGCGAACGCGGAAGAAGCTAAGCAACGACTGCGGGCGCTGGCACTGTGTCAGCCCGAGCCGGATGCTCGAACCAGAGCGAACGGTACAGCAATGCGCGGGCGGTCAGCGATCCGGCAACCCGGCAGCGTCACTTGCGCCGGGGCGGCTTCGGCGGCCGCGGCGGATTGAGCTTGCGCTCCTCTTCGGTCATCTGCCGCACCGTGAGCGAACCGGATTCGAGCTGTCGCTGGATCTCCTCCAGCTTCTCGAGCCGCTTCGCGGCAGCTCGGTCAGCTTGCGACGCCATCCCAGGATCCTAGTGTGCCGACGCCCGCTCTGCACGCTCGAGGCGTTCCTGGGCGGTGCGGGCGGCCTGCTCGAGCGCGGCGAGACGAGCCGGGCTGGTCGGCCTCTGGCCGTAGGCCTTGGCCCGGTAGAGCGCATATCGCTCGCCGTGATAGCGCGCGTCCGCCCGCAGAACCTCGATCTCCCGCGCGCCGGTCGTCATACACCTCGCCTGCGGGCGTCCTCGCTGAGGGCGCGGGCCATCTCCACCGGCTCGGTGCGACGGCGCAGCTCGGCGACCCGCTCGTCCTGCAGCACGTTCTGCCGGTCAAAGGCATCCTGAAGCCCCTCGAGGGCGGCCTCGAGGTGCTCGATCCGATGCTCGAGGACCTCGACCCGCGACTCCGGCCTCACCTCGCTCGGCGGCTCGCGGGAAGGAGCGAGAGGACGCGCGCTCCTCAGTTCACGCAGGCGCTCGACGATCGCCTTCACCTCACCCCTCGCGGGTCGTCCGCCGCGAGCCTCGTCGAGTCGACGGTCTCTTCTCATGGTCAGGGTGTCTCCAACCCTCTTTTCCGGTGTCGCTCGCGGGCAAGAGGGAATGAGTCCGGCGAACGATCAGGCGGGTCCGCTGGCTTGGCACCTGGTCTTGTCCTCCGCACCAGCGCGCGTCGGTGTCCGGCAGCCCGGGGCTGAAGTGCTGCGCAGCGGGACCAGACAAGCGACGATACTCCTTGGGGCACCCTTTGCCTAATCAGCGCCGGATCAGTAGTCCGCCACCGGCCGGGTGCGCAGACGCGCCGATGCGCCGCGGGCAGAGCGGGACTAGCTTGGCGTCAGGGCTGTCTGTACGCGCGCTTCTCGCGCGCCGGCCGGGAGGCGGAGTCGAGCGCGCGAGGGCTTGCCCGAATGGTGAGGTCGTGACCACGAGGTCCACGTTCCGGCTCGCGCCGCCGCCCGCCGCGTTCACTTGCTCAGCCGGCCGGCGTCTCCTCGCCGGCGACCGAGGCGGTGAGCCGGACGAGCGTGGCGCGCAGCGCGTCGAACTCCTCTGCGGTCAGGTCGTAGGCGCTGACGATCCGCGGTGGGATCGCGCCGGCGGCGACCTTCAGGTCCCGGCCAGCCGGAGTAAGGACGACCTGGACGCAGCGCTCGTCGTCGGAACGTCGCCGGCGCTCGATGAAACCCGCGGCCTCGAGCCGTTTGAGCAGCGGCGAAAGCGTGCCGTAGTCCAGTTGCAGAGCCGTGACCAGATCCTTGACCGGCGTCGGCCCGCGCTCCCAGAGGAAGAGCATGACCAGGTACTGAGGGTAGGTGAGGCCGAGCGCCTCGAGCAGCGGCCGGTAGAGGGCAACGACCGAACGCGAGGCCGCATAGAGTGCGAAGCAGAGCTGCTCGTCGAGTCGCAGCGAGCCGTGGGCGGGGGTTCCCGCCAGAAACTCCCCGGCTTTGCGTGGCATGAGAGACATCATATGCTTCTGGTGCACACGATTGAGTTGCACACGATCTAAGCCGGTGCTAGCGTCGCTCTCACGGCGCGTTTGTCGCTCGGGGCAAGATAGAGGCGGAGAGGTGGATCTGCCAAGGCGGTCGCCGACCAGGCGGCTTGCGGAGGCTGAGACCAGCTTGGGTGGACTCGGCGGTGGCCGGTACCGGCACCGCCTCCCGGGCAGGGGCGGACGGCCGGCACGCAGCCACAGTCACGGGTGAATTCACTCACGTCCATCAAGGAGGGGCATCAATGCCCATCAAGTCGCCTGTCAATCGCTCGCATCGGGGATCCGAGCGCCGTGGACGGCGTCGCGCGCGGGCCCTGCTCGTCACCGCCGCGCTTGCCTCGGGTGCCGTGCTCGGAGCCGGCGCGCTCGCCGGCAGCGCCGCCGCATCCAGCTCGTATCACTTCCTCACGCTAAACAACAACACCGATCCGACCTTCAACCAGCTGCTCGGGATCAATCTCGACGGCGTGATCGCCGGCTACTTCGGCTCCGGCGCCCAAGGTCATCCCAACAAGGGCTATCTGCTCTATCCGCCGTACGGTCAGAGCAGCTACGTCAACGAGAACTTCCCTGGCTCAGTTCAGACCCAGGTGACCGGGCTCAACAATCTGGGTGTCAGCGTCGGCTTCTACTCACGCCAGAACAACGCCAACAATGTGAACGAGAACGACGCCTTCTACGTGATCCGCAACCACCCATTCCACACCGTGCGATTCCCGACCAACAACAACTCCAACCCGCCGGTGAACCAGCTGCTCGGAGTCAACGATGGCCTGATCGCGGTCGGCTTCTACACCGACTCGGCCGGCAACAGCCACGCCTACCGGTACAACATCGGCAACCATCGCTTCCACGCGATCAAGCTGCCCGGCAAGGTCACCAGCAGCACGGCGACTGGGATCAACAACCGGGGTGACATCGCCGGCTTTGCGATCGTCGACGGCGTCACGGAGGCCTTCCTGCTGCGCTCCAACGGCCACTTCAAGGCGCTCAAGGACCCGGCTCCGGGCACCACGGCGACCAACGCGTTCGGCGTCAACAACCAGGACGAGGTCGTCGGGTCCTACACGGTCGGCACCGGCAGCGCCGCTTTGACGCACGGTTTCACCTGGACCCCGCAGCACGGCTTCACCACCGTCGACGACCCCAACGGCATCGGCGCCACGACGATCAACGGAGTCAACGACTTCGGCGAGCTCGTCGGCTTCTACACCGACGGCGCCGGCAACACCGACGGGATGCTGGCCACCCCGACGTCGTAAACCCGATCCTGCGGGCACTCACGTCCCGCACCCGATCACAGCGAGGCCGGGCGCATGCCCGGCCTCGCTGCGTAGCCTTGACGCGAGCCAATGGCAACCCCTCCCCGGCGCAACACGATCACTCTGCGGGACGGCGCTCGCGCGACGTTGCGACCGATCGCGCCCGAGGACAAGCCGCTTCTCGCCGCGAGCTTCGAACGCCTGAGCGAGGAGTCTCGCTACCGGCGGTTCCTCACGGCCAAGAGCGAGCTGAGTGCGGCTGAGCTGGCGTACCTGGTTGACGTCGACCACTCGGACCACGAGGCGATCGTCGCGATCGACCCCACGAGCGGTGAGATGCTGGGCGTCGCACGGTACGTGCGCCTGAGAGACGATCCCGAGATCGCCGAGGTCGCGGTCACGGTCGCCGACGACTGGCAGGGTCGGGGCCTCGGCCGAGCGCTGCTCGACCGGCTGACCTACCGCGCGCGGCGCGAGGGCGTGCGCCGGTTCAGCGCGCTGGTTCAGGGCGAGAACCAGGCGTCCCTGCGGCTGCTCGAGGGAGTCGGCGACACTCGGCGCCAGTCCGACACGGGAGCGGTCGAGCTGGTCATCGAGCTGCCCCCCGAACGCGGCATGGGCGCGCGGCTCGGCGAGGCGCTCCGAGCAGCGGCGGCGGGGAGCCTGGTCCCCGCCCAGACGGTCGCCCACCGTGTCGCGGTCGGCGTGGGATCCGCGCCGCGGGCGCCGGTGCGACCGCCGCTTCCAATTCGGGCGATCGTGGTCGGGGTCAACGGCTCAGACACGGCGGGAGATGCGGTGTCGGCGGCGCTGGGGCTCGCCCCCGTTCTGCAAGCTGCGCTTCACATCGTGAGCGCCCACGGCGCGCTTCGGGAACCCGCGGACGCCGACGAGGCGCTGACCGCGGCGACTGCGGCCGCGCAGGCCAAGGGGCTGGAGGCGGTTGCGCACACGCGGCGCGGTGAGGTCTCCCGGGCGCTGATCGCGGTCGCCGAGGAACAGGACGCTGACCTGGTGATCGTCGGCGGCGAGCCGGTGGAGCGGACTTCAGGGGGCTTCTCCGGCAGCGTTGCGGACAGGGTCTCCCATCGCGCCCCGTGCAGCGTCCTCATCGTGCGCCGCGGGTAGCCCGCTCTGGCGCTCGTGCGTCCCCGTCGCCGCCGGTCAGGCGCCGGTGCGGACGCTCCTCCACCCTGGCGCAGGCCCAGGACGCGCGCTTGGTCTCGTATGTGTCGTCCAGGACATCGCCGATCGCCTCGAGGGTCGCCAGCCACTCCAGCGCGTCGCCATAGTCACCGCCGGCAGCGGCATCCTCCGCCCACCCCAGCGTGGTGGCCACGGCGGCCGCATGTCTGACCGTCGCCGCGTCAAGCGACAGCGTCCGCGTTGCGTTCATGACGCGTCACTGTCCCTTGGTTGCCTGGTGGCGTTCGAGGGCCGCGCGCCGGGAGAGATGGCGCGCGACCGACGAACCCTCCTCCGCAGGGTTGCGGCATCAACCCCGGTGGAGCTGTCAGTCTCAGTCATTGGTGCGGAGCTCCAGAGCAGCGGGCTCGGGCGGAACTCAATGGGCCACGGGCGCGCCGGCCCGCTCGGTCTCTGTGCCGTGGCCCTCGAACCCTTGCAGCACAACCTTCAGCGCGTTGGTGTCGATGCGGACCACCGCGTCGGTTGAGTCGACGATCGACGGACCAGAAACGAAGTCCCAGCCGCGCTGGTCTGGGCCGTGATAAACGAGGGCCTTCATCTAGGCTCCGATGTTCGGACTACGTTCGACGGTGACCGACACGGTCGGGCCGCCCACGCCGGCCGAAGGTTGGAGCCGGAACAATCAACGCCCGCCGAGGCTTGGAGCGGAGCGCACACCAACCATACACCCGGGCGCAATGCGTCGGCGGGCGCGCGGCCCGAGCGGTAGACTCGGTCTGGAGAAGCCGCCGTGAGTGACCGCGACACACACCATCTGCGCGTGCTGATTGCCAACGAGCGCAAGGACCGGCTCGCCCTCGTCGCGCCGATCGTGGTCGCGCTCGGACACGAGGTGATCGCCCGCGAGATCGACATCCAGGACGTGGGTGCCGTGACCGCCCGCGAACGACCGGATGTTGCGCTCGTCGGGCTCGGCGCCAGCTCGGAGCACGCGCTCGGACTGATCGACAGGATCGTGCGCGAAGCCGCCTGTCCGGTGATCGTTCTCCTCCACTCGCCGGATCCCGACTTCATCACCGAGGCGTCCAAGCGGGGCGTCTTCGCGCACATCAGCGATGCCGACATCGAGGACTGGCAGGGCTCGATCGACATCGTCCTGCGCCGCTTCGCCGAATACCACGACCTCAAGGGGGCGTTCGGGCGCCGCGCCCTGACCGAGCGAGCGAAGGGGATCCTGATGGAGCGCCACTCGATCGATGAGGACGGCGCCTTCGCGATGCTCCGCGAGCAATCCCGCATCGACAACCGCAAGCTCATCGACCTCGCCGCCGCCGTCGTCGACGGTCACCGCCTGCTCCCGAGGCACCCGGAAGCTCGGCCAGAGCCCTAGACCAATCACTTCGGCGCGCCACTCTCATCGAGCCGCTCGCCCTGAAGGTCAAGCGCGCCGCGGTCTACCAGCAGTTCGCCCCGATCTTCGAAGCGACTGGCGGATTCGCTGGATCAGGGCACTCAGTTTCGCGGTCAGCCCCGTCACCGCATCAGCAAGGCGCTGTCTCACGCCCTGGACGAGGTGGAGAAGTGGCTGAGCAGCCTCGGCATCGAGCAGGGCTCCGTGAAGCCCGAGCTGCAGAAGGCGGTCTCGGAGAGCGGGAGCACTTTGATCGACGGCATCTCCCACGCGATCTCCGGACTCGCCGAGCTGGCCACCTTCCTCAAGCTGAGCGCGTTCACGACGTTCTTCTACCTCAAGGATCGTCCGTCGATCCGGGCGTGAGTGGAGCGCCGAATGGGCGTGCCCGCATCCGTGGCTCGGGTCGTCACCGACGACACGCTGGGATCGCTGCGCGGCTACTACGGGAAGTCTGATCGGTTTGACGCGTTCGTGTTGTACGAGCTGGCGCGTACCAATCATCATCCCTTTCGGGTGCTTGAGCCTGACTGTGATGAGACCAACGCGCTGCGGGCGCTGACCCGTGGGCGGGAGGACCTGGTCGGGATGCGCACGGCGCGGGTTACCGGGACGACCGCGCACGCTCCTCCAGCCTGGAGTAATCCCTCGCCGCGGTCAGGAAGCGCGACACCTGGTCGTGCCGAAGCTGGACCGGCTCCGCATGCGCGGTCCCGGACGCGCGTGAGATCAGGCGACTCGCTCGCTGCTCGGAGCTTCAAGCTCTCGTGGGGAGCACCGTGTATGCACCGACCGACCCGATGGGCAAATGCATCTTCCACATCCTTGCCCCGTTCGCCGGATTTGAGGTTGACTTGCTGCGCATGCGCATCGGATGGCGGTCGCCCTGGCGAACGGCAAGCTCAAAGGGCAAGCAGCCCAAGCTCACGGCCCGCGAGCACGCCTACCTCCCTGGAACTCACAACGGTGCCGAGCGTTCGATCGCCGAACTCGCTGAGCTGCTGTACGTCAGCCGCGTCACCATCTACCGCGCGCTCGACCGAGCACGCGCTGGGATGGCGTAGGGTTGGCCTTGTCACGCCTTCGTCTGCGACGGCGACTGGCACCCACGCAGGCCGGCCGTGGGCGCCTTGACAGCAGCATGGTCGCGTCGGCAAGGGCATCGCCGTCAGTTGGCGCGAGGTGAACGAGTGCACGCGGATCGAGCAGGCGATGGGTGAGAGCGAGCAGCGGCTCCGAGCCGTCGTCGACACGCAGCTCGACGCGTTCGCGATCTACAGCGCGGTCCGCGACAGCGCGGAGCGCGTCGTCGACGTTCGTACCGAGTTCATCAATCGAGCGGCGTGCGAGCTCAGTCAGATCGCAGCCGAGGACCAGCTCGGACGTGGTCTGCTGGAGCTGTCTCCAGAGATGGCCTCGAACCGGATCTTCGAGCTGTATCGAGAGGTGATCGAGACTGGCGAGTCGTTCTCCCAAGACGGGCTCGAGCTGACCGCACTATTCGGCGGCGTCGACGGCCCCCATTACTACGACGTCCGAATCGCTCGCCATGGCGATGGCTTGGTTGTGAGTTGTCGCGATGTGACCAGTCGCGTGCTGGCGGAGTGGCGAGCGGAGCGATTTACTCGCATCTACGCGACGCTATCTAAGGCGGACGACGCGATCGTGCGGATCAGGCAGCGGCGTCCCCTGTTCGAGCAGGTCTGCCGCGTGCTGGTCGAGCAGGGTCGGCTGCGGATGGCGTGGGTGGGCGAGATCGACGATCACGGGTGGATCGTCCCCGTCGCTCACTCGGGAGCGGCGCAGGGCTATCTCGACTCGATCCGGATCTCCGTGCTCGACGTCCCGGAGGGCCGGGGCCCGACCGGCACCGCCGCGCGCGAGCGCCGTCACGTGTTCACGACGGACATCACGACGGACGAGCAGATCGCGCCGTGGCGCGACGCCGCGCTCGCGCTGGAGTATCGATCCTCTGCCGGTTTCCCGCTCATGGTGGAGGACCGCTGCGTGGCGGTGCTGACGGCTTACGCCTCAGAGCCAGGGTTCTTCGACGAGGAAGAGGTCAAGCTGTTTGACGGTCTGGCGGCCAACCTCTCCTTCGCGCTGGAGGCGATGCAGCGTGACGAGCGACGCCGGGCGGTCGAGGCGCAGCTTCGGGGCAGCGAGGAGCGGTTCCGTGCGGCGGTCGGGTCGTTGCTCGATTCGTTCACGATCGTCTCACCGGTTCGTGATGATCGCGGCGAGATCGTCGATTTTCGTTACGAGTACGTCAACGAGGCCCATTGCGTGCTGGTTGGGTTCGACCGCGAGCAGCTGCTCGGCCATCGACTCGGGGAGCTGTTTCCCGAGTATCCGGGCAGTGACCGGTTCGCGGTCTACGTCCGGGTGGCGGTGACCGGCGAGCCGTGCCGGAGCGACGAAGTCCACCACGAGCAGGCGTGGGCCGGCACCCCGCTCGCCACCCGAGTAGTCGACACCATGATCGCCTCGATGGGTGAGAACCTCGTGGTGTCTGCGCGCGACGTCACCGAGCGCAGGTGGAACGAGCAGGAGCTGCAGCTGCGAGCCGAGCTGCTTGATCTGGCCCATGATGCGGTGATCGTCCGTGATCCGGCTGAGAGTCGTGTGAGGTTCTGGAACCGCGAGGCGCAGGCGATCTACGGCTACAGCCCGGCGGAAGCGCTTGGAGAAGTCACGCATGAGCTGCTCGCGACGGTCTTCCCGGAGTCCCGGGAGGCGGTCGATGCCGCCCTGGCGCGTGACGGACGGTGGGTAGGTGAGTTGCGCCACACGCGTAAGGACGGCAGGGTGATCGTTGTCTCCAGCCGCCAGGCGCTGCAGCGCGGCGCGGACGGGCGGCCGATCGCGATCATCGGGGTAAACTCGGACATCACCGAGCGCAAACGGGCCGAGGAAGAGCTCGCACACGTCACCGGCCTGCTTGAGCGTACTCAGGAGATCAGCAAGACGGGCGGCTGGGAGTACGACGTGGCCACCGGCAAGCTGACGTGGACAGATGAGGTCTACCGGATGTACGGGGTCGAGCGGACGTCCGATCCCGCGCTCATGCAGGCGATCGCGGCGTTTGATCCCGAGAGCGCGCCGATGATCGATGCGGCTTTCAAGCGGCTGGTGGCCGAGGGTGAGCCTTATGATCTCGAGCTCGGGCTGGTCCGTGCCGATGGGCAGCGGATCTGGGTGCGCACGATCGGCCGGCCGGTGATCGAGGGCGGCCGGGTCGTGCGCATCGGCGGCAATATCGCTGACGTCTCCGACCGCAAGCGGGCCGAGGAGGAGATCCGTAAGCTGAACGTCGAGCTTGAGCAGCGCGTGGCTGCGCGGACGGCGGAGCTTGAGCGGGTCAATCGGGAGCTTGAGACGTTCGCGTACTCGGTCTCGCATGACCTGCGCGCGCCGCTGCGGGCTGTGGACGGGTTCAGCCAGGCGTTGCTTGAGGATTACTCGGAGACGCTGGGTGAAAAGGGCCGTCACGATCTCGAGCGGGTGCGCGCGGGAGCGGTGCGGATGGGCAAGCTGGTCGACGAGACCTTGGAGCTTTCGCGGCTGTCACGGCGGCGGGTTGTGCGCGCGCCGGTGGACGTGAGCGCGTTGGCGAGCGAGGTCGTCGCCGAACTGCGGGTCGGCGAGCCTGATCGCCGGGTCGCGGTCGAGATTCAGGAGGGGCTGCTCGCCGAGGCGGATGCCGGGCTCGTTCGGCTGGTGTTGCAGAACCTGCTCGCCAACGCTTATAAGTTCACCTCCAAGACCTCACGCCCCTGGATTCGTTTCGGGGCGGTCGAGCAGGATGGCGTCCCGGTGTACTTCGTGGCTGATAACGGCGCTGGTTTTGAGATGGTGCATGCCAAGCGGCTGTTTCTCCCGTTCCGCCGGCTTCACCGCGAGAGCGAGTTTCCGGGCGACGGGATCGGCTTGGCGACCGTAATGCGAGTCGTGCGCAAGCACGACGGCACGATCTGGGCGCAGGGCGCGGTGAACAGAGGCGCGACGTTCCATTTCAGTCTGACGCCCGGCGCGCGACCCCCGGCATTGCGGCAGAAGGCGATGAGGG
>JADGPN010000749.1 GCA_017882465.1 Solirubrobacteraceae bacterium | reverse complement strand
TGGATCTGGTGACACATCGCCGGCGGCCC
Source organism: Solirubrobacteraceae bacterium (assembly GCA_017882465.1). Classification (GTDB taxonomy): domain Bacteria; phylum Actinomycetota; class Thermoleophilia; order Solirubrobacterales; family Solirubrobacteraceae; genus Palsa-465. The sequence continues at coordinate 2,505 of JADGPN010000749.1, read as the reverse complement.
CCCGGGGATTGGCTCGGTGGACCCGGGAAGCGACCGGTGATGTCAGGGGTACGCGCCCCTTCACGACGCGTTTCAGCTGCTCGGCTCGCTGCCCCATGACAGGCGACCGATCGCAGTAGTGACCGTCGGAAGCTCTACCGGTCGAGCTACGTTCGCCGGGCCGTTATCGCGGGCGGGTCTGCGGCAATCGCGGGACATCCGCACATTCCCACAGTCGGATGTGGGCGGTGCGCCTGGTGGTGCGTTGCATCGCGAGCGGCCGGGACGGGCGCCGGCTTACAGTGTCGGCCAGCGTCCGTTCCGTCCGCACCGTCGCCCCGGGGCCGCGACGTCTCTTTGCTATGCGGGGACTCCGGCCGCAAGCGCCTTGACGTCAGCGCTCGTGAGCGGCTTACCGCCGATACCCCAGTCACCGCTGCTGACCTCTTCGACGATGACCCATGTGACCGGCCGCATGTTCTCGCCTTCGATGTCGACCATCGCCTCGGTGAGACGCTCGACGATGTCGTGCTTTTGCTCGGCGGTGAAGACGTTTTCGATGACTTTGACGTTGATGAGTGGCATGGAGGTTCTCCGACCTGGGTAGTTGGTGGGTGATTACCACTCGAGTTTCCGAGACGGACTCATAAGTTGCAATGCTCATCTCTGATGGTCTATAAGTGACGCTTATGCTGGACGTTCGGCGCCTACGAGTGCTGTCGCACCTCGCCGCGCAGGGTAATTTCTCGGCTGCCGCCGACGCGCTGGGAATGACCCAGTCAGCGGTCAGTCAGCACATCGCCGCTCTGGAACGCGAGATCGGGCTGGCCGTGGTGCGCCGTGGTACCCGACCGGTCGAACTCACGGAAGCCGGTTCTGCCCTGACCAGGCACGCGACGGGAATCTTGGCTCGGCTCGAAACCGCAGAGCAAGAACTTGCCGAAATTGCCGAGCGCCGTCGTGGCCGGCTGCGCTTCGGCTGCTTCCCGACCCTGCTGGGCACGCTCATGCCCGCGGCTTTCGCGCGATTCCGCCGCTTACACCCAGACGTTCGGCTGACCGTGGTCGACGATCATCTGCACCGGCTTGTCCCTCGGCTGGAGAACGGCGAGTTGGATCTGGCCGTGATCTATGACCACGAAGCGCTGCCCGATGTCGGCGCTGGAAACTTCGACCGCACCCCGCTTCTCGCGGACCGGTTTCAGGCCGTGCTGCCCGCCGCTCATCCCCTCGCTCGGCGACGAGCGATTCGTCTGCAGGATTTGCGCGGGGAATCTTGGATCGGCGGTGCGCCGAGCAGCGGCTGGTACCGGATCGTACGTCATGCCTGCCAGCAGGCTGGATTCAGTCCACAAGCCGACTTCGCATCCGACGACTACCTCGCTGTTCAGGCCCTCGTGGCGGCCGGCCTCGGCGTGTCAGTCATCCCCGGTCTGGCGGTCATGCATCCCCTGCCCGGCGTCGCGGTACGCCAGCTCGCCTCAGCCGCCCCGGTGCGGCGCATCTGCGCCGCGTGGCCGATTGACGGCTACCAAGGTCCGACGCTTAGTGCCATGGTCGACAGCCTAAGACTGACCGCCCAGGACATGCCATGACCGTTCAGTTCGGCGTTCACCTTCCGCTCATCGACTTCGGCGACGCATCGTGGACGGTGACGCGGCTTTCGACCTATGTGCGCGAGGCCGCTGCGCATGGCTTCCAATACGTCTGCGCCAACGACCACCTCGTGTTCCGGCGAGCGTGGATGGACGGGCCGACGGCCCTTGCCGCTGTCTTGCAGGCGGCCGGAAACATGACGATCGCCACCACCGTTGCGCTGCCCGTCGTGCGCGGACCCGCTCACACCGCCAAACTATTGGCAGCCCTGCACATGCTCTCTGATGGCAGGCTTGTCGCAGGCGTGGGACCCGGATCGTCCGCTGCCGACTTCGCTGCCGCAGGCGTCCCCTTTTCCGAACGATGGAGGCGCTTCGACGAAGCGGTCCGCGTCCTGCGTGTCCTGCTCGGCAAAGACACGGCACCCTTTCACGGGACGTTCTACTCGAGCGACACCACCGTGGAGCCGCTCACCGCAAGCGCCACAACCCCGCCGCTGTGGATTTCCAGTTGGGGATCGACTGCCGGCATCCGCCGCGTCGCCGAACTCGGCGACGGCTGGCTCGCCTCCGCGTACAACAGCACCCCAGACGCATTCAGACACACGCTCGACCGGCTCGACACGGCCGGACGACCGGCGGCCGCTTTCCCGAACGCCATAGCAACGACATGGCTGTATGTGACAGATCGACCACACGCCGCAGATCACGTCTTCGACGACGTCTTGGCGCCCATGCTCAACAGACCCGCGGACGACCTCCGTGCACGAGGACTACCGATCGGCTCAGCCGAGCAGTGCGCCGAGCGGATAAGCGCCTACGCCCAAGCCGGCGCTCAACGAATCTTCCTCTGGCCGCTCGGCGACGAGTTCGAACAACTCGCTGCCTTCCGTACCCAGGTCATGCCGCTCCTGCCCGGCACGGCCTGACA
>JADGPN010000748.1 GCA_017882465.1 Solirubrobacteraceae bacterium | reverse complement strand
ACGATCAGGGATGCGATCGACGTGATGAGCGAGCGTCATTGACCGCCCGCGCCGCGGAAACCAATTCGACCCGCAAGTCGTCGAGCCTGAAAAGGGTCAAATTTGCAGGTAACTCTACATAAGGTACATTATCGAGCGTAGTATTCGCGTCGGCCTGACGTCTTCCCCTCTGTGGTCGCGGGGCGGGCCAGCCCCATTGAGCCTGGCTTGTCTTGAACGCCGTCAAGCCGAAGACGGCAGACATCAGGTGGATTGCCAACCTCGCGCGAGTTGCTTTGTGCGTACACCGCCGGCTCGACGAGCGCGGGGATCGATCCCTCTGCAGCAACTACTTTGGCGCGGATTCTTGATCGCTCGCTGGGGGAAGGGTCGGTAGCAACGGCGCGGCGCTCATGTGAGACGGCAGCCCCCCCTGCTGTTCGCCAAAAGCGGGTCCAACGAGTCCAGTCGGGGGTCGGGTCGGCGTCGGGAGCCTCGGCGACGGAACTGCTGCCGTAAGGCAGCGATCCAACCCGAACGACTCCCGGTCCTGAAGCTCAGACAACGCGTACGGCGACGTCGAACCGGGCGCCGCTCTTCGACCGGGGTCCGGTCAGGTCGCGTTCGAGCTGCTGCGGGTCGGCCAGGTGGCGGTTCTCGTCCCAAACGAGCACGAACAGCGTCCCGCAGGCTGGGTGGCCGTGGTAACTCTCGATGTCGATCTTGAGCTCGTCCGCGACGCGGCGACCGTGTGAGCGGTCGCGCACGAACTTGACCTCGACTACGGTTCGCCCGCTCGGGATGACGAGGTCGATGCGCTTGGAGCTGCCCGCGTGGCTGGGCGCCCACTCTTCGCGGCGGGCGTCCGGGAAGAGGCTGCGAAGGATGACGAACAGCAGATCCTGCACGTCGCGCTCCTGTTGAATTGCGAATGACGACCGGGTCGCGCCTCGATCGGTGAGCGCCTTGACCGCGGTCGGCAGTCCGGAGGCGATCTCGTGGAGCATCACGCTCGCATCGCCAGGCGAGATGTTGGGATGCAGGCGTTCCGCGCGCTCGGAGTGCGAGCCGCAGACGAGCGCCTCGAGGTGCTCGCCGAAGAAGTCCGCTGGACAGGGCCCGTCGGCCCTGTCGTCGTAGGTCGGCCGCTCGCGTGCGGAAGCTGCGGCTCGGGAAGCAAGCTGGCGGTCCGCGACGGCGTCGAAACCGGCCGCGAGGTACTCATCCCAACCGACGATTGCGGCTACGTAGCCATAGATCTCGGCGGGTTGGAGACGGATCCGATAGAGGCCGGGGCCGCCGTCCGCCTCGTCGAGGATCCATTGCTCGTACACGGCGCCTTCGCGCTCGAGGGTCAGGAGCTCCTCCTTCCAGTCCGACACGCGGTTCGAGAAGCGGCGGCCGAACGCCGTGAAGCCGTCCTCTGTCACGGCTGGGACTGTGGCAGGCCCGCCGGTCAGCCCGCTCGAATGAGCGCTGACAGCGAGAACTCTCACCAGCGCTGGCGGCGAAGGCCGATGTGGCAGCCGGGGCGCACGCCAGAGGTTCCAGTAGCAACGGCGCAGCTCGGCAGCACGAGCGGCGGTAGCGCTTCTGGCGAGTTGCGCCGGAGCGCCCCCGAGCAGCGGTTCGGCCGCCCGGGGACGCACAAGCAACGGTCATCCACGAGACCAGCGGGCCACGGCCGTCAACCCGCCTGTGGCGGTACTCGCGCGGGCGGCGATATCGGCGCTAGACCCGCGCCGGCGGCGGTACTCGCGCTAATACACATAGTGGCACTGCCTGGCGACCCGGATCCGCCAGTTGTGCTCCCACAGTTCGGCACACGCGCTGCCGCGCGGCGCATTCCAGTTCAGCGTGTACTTCCACTGACCGACGTGACTGCATCCCCAGTGCACGTTGCCGTTGAGATAATACTTGCCGTTGCCGTAGGTGAACCTCATGGAGGGGTCGCACAGGTTTGACGCCGAGATGAAGTTCGCCCCGTCCCAGCTGACATGTAGTCCCTTACCGCTGATGTAATGGGCGAGCTGACCCGATGGGACTCCGATGGACTGGCCCTTGATGTTGACCGTGAACGCGCCCCAGTACTGGATCCCGTATGCGCTCGCGTGACTGACCGCTGGAACCGAGGCCGCGGCTACACCACAGACGGTCGCGGTTGCCAACGCTAGCTTGGCTTTAGTGAGCACTGAACCTTACCTCCTACTGGTCGTGATGCGTGACTCCGGTCCCGCGCTGGTGCCGAGCACATTGCTCGGCGGGTTGCGTACGCGCGACGAATCGTCACACGCAGCTCGGGACCTGCCCACCCACCCTAGGGATGAAAAGGATCACACCTGTATGCGTTCTGACTCAGAAGGCGACAGAGGTCGCGAAATTCGCGAACGGGTGCGCCGACGGTACGCGACGGCGAGTGCGAAGAACGGGCGACTGCACGGGCTCGGGCTCGCGCGAGGGCCACCGGATCGGCCGCCACAGCCGGCTCGGACGCGGGCACGCGCGCGGCATAAGGAGCCTCCGGGAGCAAGTATTCGTGCGTGAGCTCCGGGCTCGG
>JADGPN010000747.1 GCA_017882465.1 Solirubrobacteraceae bacterium | reverse complement strand
CCCGGCGTCGCCGGTCTAGAAGGGAACCCGCAGCGAACACCGTGCTTTACGTCCCAAGCCGCTCTTGATCGCCCTGCGCTTGCCGGCCGGCGTGATGCGTTTCGCCATGAGAGCGGCGACTGCTCACTTCCAGCCGCTGGCCAGAACGGCGTAGACGACGTGATCCGACTTAGCAGTCTCCGACGCGTTCGGCTTGGCGCAACACCCCTGCACGCGTGTAGTCCAGACGTTCGCAACGCGTCGGCTGCGCGTGTTTCTGTGTTGCGATGCGGACCTCGACTTGATTGAGCTTGTAGCCTCAAACGCGTGCGTGACCAGCGCTGGAGCGGCGACAGTGACGGTGCCCATGAGCGGTCTGTCGGGCAAGCCCGGCACATTGCTGTGCCGGGCTCCCCTAAGAACCGGACTTGCAGCTCTCACCGCATCCGGCTCAAGCAAGCCCTGACGGCTCGTAGGCGTTGTGCAGTGCCAGGCCGTGGCCGTGTCGGCACTCGGCGTGTACGAGACGGGGTTCGGCCTCCATCGAGGTGGCGATCGTGTTGACCCTTGTGGGGGTGGCCAGCCACTGTTCCCACTCGCGCGGGTTCTGTGGCCGGTCCTCGACGGCGACGAGGAGGCCTCCGCAGATCGAGCAGCGACCGTCCTGAGCGTCTGTGAGCTCCTGGATGGTCTTGTTGATCGGCAGGGGCACCTTGCGCCGTCGCCATGCCCAGTAGTCGGCAAGCGCGGGGTCGTCGGGTGACGCTCTGTGCTTGACGAGCCGGTTCGGAGGATTCGGGTCCAGGAGAACTTGTGCATGTAGGCGCCGCTGTGGCGGTCGCCGAACACCCACCGGTCCTGCCTGGCCTTGTTGAACCCGAAGCGGGCCGCGGCATCAGCTGGGCGGTCTCGTACATCTGGATGACATCGACGGCCTCTGTGCGCGCGCCGCTCCGGGCCGTGTCGTGAAAGCCAGGAAGATGACGAACCCGGGGAGGACGGAGAACCCCGTCGCGAGGACGCCGAACACGCCGGCGGCCCGGTCGCCGTCGGAGAAGAAGCTTCCCTTCGGCGCAAACCGTCGCAGGAGGAGGAAGAGGCCGACCGCAAGCCCGACCGATGCAAGGACGATGAGGACCGTGTAAAGGACGTTCAACGCGTCAGCCGCTCACACGACGACCGCGCCAACCGCGGCCGAGGCCTCGGCCGCAGCGAGCCCGCCCTCCTGTGACTTCCGGCGACGGACGGCGATCACGACCAGCGCGCCCGCTACGAGATACCCCGCCAGGACGAGGAGAGAGTTCGCGATCTCGTTCCCGCCGAAGTAGATCGTGTTTCGCACCGCCGTCGTACCCGCCCCAGCCGGCAGCCAGGGGCCGAACGTCCGCCAGAACGCCGGCAGCAAGGGCGACGGCACGGTGCCTCCGGAAGCGGGCGCTCCGAAGATCACGAAGAGGACGACCACAACGAGCGTGCCCGCCGCCCCGAGAACCGCCTGGAGCGCGGCGGTCGCGAACGCGACGGCCATCATCACGAGGACGAAGACGCCCCACAGCTCCGGGAACTTTGACGTCGGGATAGCCCCGAGGATGGGCCCGGCGAACGTGTCCGTGAGCAGCGCCCCGAGCACGGCGCAGATCGCGAGCGAGCCGAGGCGCCGCCGCCAGGTCGCCGGTCCGCCGAGCGCCATCCCGATCGTCGACGCGAGATACCCGCCGATGATCAGCGCCATCACGACCAGGAACGAGACGTTCCCGCCGGCATCGCCGCCCGGCAGCGGATGGGCCTGGACGATCGCGATCTTCTGCCCGAGCGCGACCGCTGCCGCCGTGAACGCGCCGGTCAGGGCAGAGGCCAAGGGCGCCCCGGCGGCCGGCACGACGATCAGCGTCGACCCTGTCGAGCCGGCGACGAAGGCCCCATCGATCTTCCGCTTGTCAATCGCGGCGCTCACGGACGACTGGTCCGGATACGGCGTGAGCTTCAGCGAGAACGCCTTGCCGACCGCGGCGGGGAGCAAGGACGTGCCGACCACGCCGAAAGCCACCCGGTGTGGCTTCGGGTGGTGAAGCGCCCCGACATAGGAGAGCACGAACGCCGCCTGAACGAGCAGGACGACCGTGAGCCCCACGGCGAGCAGGCGGCCGCCCGTGAGCCGCTTCGGGGCGCGTTCGGTGTCGGTTCCGGAGTCGCTCACAGGTCCTCCGATGTCGCCGGGACGGCGTGCGAGGTTGGAGGATCCTAGTTCCTATAGGGCTTAGAGGTCGAATCGGAATGAAGGGACCGCCCAGTACCGCAGCCAAAGCAGACGCGTGGACTTCCCCTTCGGGCTTAGAAGGGGGCAGCGAGCGATCCGTGGCACGTGCCGGTCCCCGTTGGCGGAAGAATCACGCACTTACGCCGAGAGCCCCGCTTTCAATCCGCTGCGCGCCTCTGCGTCGAAGACGGTAGAGACCCGGTATGCGCGGATAGCAGGAGCCTCCGGCCGTCGATTCCCGACCTCTCAGACTCCTGCTGCGGAACGATTGCAGGCGTCCGCTGAGGCAGCTCGCGTGCTGTC
>JADGPN010000746.1 GCA_017882465.1 Solirubrobacteraceae bacterium | reverse complement strand
AGGTGATGACAGAAACAGCACCCGGCTGTGCGCCGAGATCGAAGGCGATGACGTCCGCACCCGGAGCGGCATTGGCGTCGATAATCGCCTGTCGGAGCGAGCCCGGTCCGGCGTCGGCGGTGCTGGTCACGGCGATCGGGGCGTTGGCAGCGGCCGACGCGCTCTCGGGTGAGGCAATCGCGAGCCCGCCCACAAGCCCGACGGTCGCGGAAAGCGCGATCAAACGCTGCGGCAGGCGTCGCGCGCGAACAGTCATGGGCTTCTCCCACCCTGGGCCGAGGGCGCCGGCGGTGGCATCGATGGGCGGGACCTCGCACGTGTCTTTGGCGCTCAGTTTCATCCGCCGTCGTCGAGATCGCTTCAGGGATTTCCCTAGGGTCGGCGGCAGTTCGTCAGTCAAAGCGCCGAGATCGATCGACGTTCGGCCCGCTGGGCTCGCGCACGCAATCTGATTCGCCGTCGGCTTCGCCGCGAATGAGCGCGCCGCGACTCACGCGAGCGGCTCGATGCGGCCGTCTCTCCGTGGGGTCAGCCGACCGGGACCCGTCCGGACGCAGCGCCGGGATCCCGCATCGTCATCAGGGAAACGCCCACCCCGTAGGTCAGGAACCGGCCCTCCGGTTCGAGCTCGAGGATGCAGCAGAGGTCACGCCGTTCTGCGGGAACCATCGATGCCAATTTCTTCGACACGGACTCGATGTCCAGCGACCCCGGTGGGTGCAGGACGGCCCGCGCATGAAACGAGATGGTGGCGGGCGGGATCGGCGCGACCAGCGAGAGCGGCCCGCCCCGGCGCACCGGGACGGTGACGGCGAGCTGATCGCCGTTCGTGATCTGGCGGGCTTTCCAGCTGTCGGGGGAGATGACCACCAGCAGGTGCCGGTCGACCACCAGATACATGATCCCGCTCGACCGTGGATTCCCCGTCGGCGTGACGTGGCTGACGATCGCGAAGGACGCCGTGGTCAGCTCACGCCAGACTCGCTCGGTCGTCAGGCCGGCCGGTGTTCCTTTGTCCGCGAGCGTGTTTCGGTGATGGGCGAACGTCATAGGAGACCTCCTTCGACCACGGCGGGGTCGTCGGAGCTGTCCGGGCGCACTCTCGCGGTGCCGTCAGGGCGAGCACGCCTGGCCGGGTCCCGCTCGTGGATCACCACCAGCGTCGTCTCGAGCGGCGGAAATCGGCAGAGCCGAAGGTCCCGAGCGGGGCCGGACGACCGAGCCACCATGATCGGGCGTCAGTCAGGCAGCGGTCGATGCGGGTAGTCCGCCGCGCGATTCTGAAACGAAAGGATCGCGGGGTTCTGGATCACCCCATCCCGGATCTCGATGGCCCGACCGATCGTGGGGTTGGCCTCCCAGGCGTCGCCACCACCCATCACCGCGGGCAGGAAGGGAAGGATGGCCTCGCTGTTCTCCCAGGTCGCGGAGTTCCACAAGTACGACGGGCTGTGGTCGACCGCGTAGTAGAGCACGTTGTCGCCGACCACGAAGGTGGGCTCGGTGAAGGTGGTCGGCCGCGCCCAACTGAAACCCATGCCCTCGTCGCAGGAGACGTCCACGATCAGGGAGCCTGGGGTGAGCCTCGCCAGGTCGCTGTCGGTCATGAACATGAGCGGGGCGTCGGGGTTCTGCAGCACGCAGTTGACGATGATGTCGTGGTCGGCGAGGAACTCTGCCAGCGGCACGCTGCCGTCCTCCGTCTCGGCGTGGCTCACCTGTCCGTGATCGTCGTCATCGAAATGCACGATCCGTGCCGAGTGGATCGGTGCGGCCACGGCCGCGACCGCCCGGTGGGTGAGGACGTCGACGTCGTACACGTTCATTGCGTTGAGTGCGGACACCGCACCCCGGGCGGTCGCTCCAAAACCGACGACCACCGCGCGCAGCCGACGCCCGTACGCCCCGGTCGACCCGGCGATCTGCAGGGCGTGCAGCACCGAGCAATAACCCGCGAGCTCGTTGTTCTTGTGGAACACGTGCAGGCCGAACGAGCCGTCGCTGTGCCAGTGGTTCATCGCCTCGAACGCGATCAGGGTCAGCCGCCGTTCAATGGCGATCTGGGTGAGTTCGGCGTCCTGGACGCAGTGTGGCCAGCCCCAGAGCACCTGCCCGACACGAAAATCGGCGACCTCGCGGAGCATCGGCTTGGGTTGCAGGATGACATCGCACTCTCCGACGAGCTGATCGCGGGTCCGGACGCCGGCGACCCAGTCCTCGAGCTGAGCATTCGAGACCCCGAAGCTCTCCCCGAAGTCGCGTTCCAGGAAGATGCTCCCGCGGAGGTCATCGGGAATCCGCGACAGGTGATGGGGATGCAGCGGGAGTCGGCGCTCGTTCTCCTTGAGCGACCGGGCCAGGACGCCGAGGCTCAGCTGTGTCACGCGTGTCCTTCGTGCTGGGGCTCTCCGGCTCAGCGGCCGACGCCGCGAGCGGGCAGGAAGCCGTGGATCGTGAGCGTACGCCGCGGCTCCTGCCCCGCGCGCGGCCCGGCGGCCCGCCCGACCCTGGGTGCCGTGGTGATACATCAACCGCGTTCA
>JADGPN010000745.1 GCA_017882465.1 Solirubrobacteraceae bacterium | reverse complement strand
ATCGCCAGGGCGCGCTGCTCGGCTGCGGGACGGACTGACCGTTCCGGCACGCCGTAGACGTGGGAGTACAGCCTGGCGAGCGCGTCCGCGAGCGCGGGACCGTCGCTGCCAGATGGGGAGCTCTGATTGTCGCGGTGAACGCGCCACCACTGCACCTCTAGGTCTGCCGCGGCAGCGGGGTCGAACGGCTCGGCGTACAGCCGTTGAACGATGCGGTAGAAGCGCTCCATCATCCGCCGCGAGCGCTCGGGATCGTTGTCGGGGAATGGAGCCCAGAGTTGGTTGGCGCGCAGGACAAGCCAGGAGCATTGGATCGTCGCTGTCCATGACAAGCCGAACACGTGGCGGCTGACGCGAAGCGCCGACCTCAGGAACGCGAGCCATTCTCGACGGTAGTACGCAACCCAGGCGGCGCACTCCAACGCGCCGACCAGCTGCGGATCAAACGAACGGTGCGACCAAACCGAGGGGTGGTGTTGACCCCGGGGGAGTGTGGTGCTCCCCGCCGCGCCCTGGAGCGCCGCGGTGAGGCGTCGGACCGTTAGGCCGGTCATGCTGCCGTCCCCGGGGTCGCCCCCGTCGGCGCGTCAGCCGGGTCGCCATGACTGGTGCCAATGCGAGGGCTCTTGAACTGGACGATGCGGCCGGCGTTGAACTGGAGGGTGCGGTCCCCGCCCCTGGCCGCCGACCTCACCGGGCCGGGTGTGCGGGGCTCCAGTTGCCGGCAACGGCCGTCACGCGGAACGATAGCCAGGTCGGACCGCTCTCCGGGTGCGCGGCGTGCGGACCAGGCGATACTCACGACGTTCGGTTCGCTGTTCATGAACCGCATCTTAGCGCTTTTGAGTCGCCTTTAGTCCATCTTAGTTCTATTTTGCGGCGGGGCGCTAGCATGGCGGTCGTGCCCGCCGAGACGATCGACCTTCAGACCGCCGCCCGCCAGATCGGCGTGCATTACCAGACGGCCTACAAGTGGGTGCGCTCCGGCGAGCTTCCGGCCGCGATGGTGATGGGCTCCTACAGGCTCGACCGTTACGCTGTGGCGCGATTCGCGGAGCGCCGGGCCCGCCCGGGCCCTCCCCGCACGAGACGACCGAGAACGGGCTTCGCCCTGCTCAGCCGACGCATGTATGGCCATCTGGTCGCCGGCGAGGAGCGGCAGGCAGCCCGGTTGATCAGCGGCCTCGTCGGGGACGGTGTCTCGATGACGACGGTCGCCCAGGACGTGCTCGTGCCGGCGCTGAGGGACATCGGCGAGGCGTGGCGAGCTGGACGCCTCGACATCTCAGTCGAGCATCGCGCCTCGGCGATCGTCGAGCGGATCCTCGGAGAGCGCTATCCCAATCCCCGCGGCCGGCGCCGTGGCGCCGCCGTTGTCGCGGCGCTTTCGGGCGACCGGCATGTCCTGCCGACGACGCTGGCCGCGATCTCGCTGCGCGAGGACAACTGGCTCGTGCACCATCTTGGAGCCGATCTGCCGCCCGACGAGCTGATGTGGTTCTGCCAGGAGGAGCATGTGGACCTCGTCGTGCTTACGGTGACGGTCAGCAAGCTTCGCCGGGCAGCCACCCGCACCGCCGTGCAGCTTGAGGGGCTCGGTCTGCGAGCCATCGTGGGTGGACCGGGCCGCGCCCTCGACGAGCTACAACGCCTCGCTCGCCACGAACAACAGCACCACTCCACCGCCGACTCAAAACAATAAGGAGATCCCGATGGCCCGCTACAAGGCAACCGTCGACACGCCCCGTCCCCCCGCTCAGGTCTTCGCCTACCTCAGCGACTTCACGACCGCCGCGGAGTGGGACCCCGGAACGGTGCAGTCAGAGCGCCTCGGCGAAGGTCCCATTGGTGAGGGAACCGAGTTCCGCCTGGTGGCCGTCTTCCTCGGCCGTAAGACGACGCTCACCTACCGCATCGTCGAGTACCAACCGCCACACGCCGTCACGTTCCGCGGCGAGAACTCGACCGTCGTCTCACTCGACCGGATCACCTTCGAACCCTCAGACGGCGGAACGCGAATCGTCTACGACGCCGACCTGACGCTCAAGGGACCTCTGAAGCTCGCCGACCCGCTGCTCGCGCTCGCCTTCAACCGCGTCGGCGATCACGCCCTCGCCGGGCTGCGCAACACGATCGGTACTCAACAGACCGTCTCCTGACACGCGGACTACTCACACAAATCCCATCCGCCGATAAGCTGCTCGGCTGCAGCCGGCAGGGGCAGTCGAGCTCGACTCACCGGGTGTGCTCCTCGAGGCAATCTGCGCCGCCCTGGCTCGGGTTTGCCACGACAAACTTCGCGGCCCGATCAACACCTGGGCGCACACGCTTCTCGACTGCCGACTGTGGCTCCATGACACCGGTGGCGCGCACCCAGTGAGCGGTCTTGAGGCGGTGGCGAGAGTCAGCCGTGGAGGTGTCGAAGCACCGCTGAGGCGGTGCGCTCTCCGCCTCTCCGCTGAACGTCGCGCCCTGGATGGAGGCGGTATCGCGGTGGTCGCCACAGACGAACAGCCCCTCGCCGAGCGCCACCCGCTGTT
>JADGPN010000744.1 GCA_017882465.1 Solirubrobacteraceae bacterium | reverse complement strand
CTCGCCGGGCTTGCTGATACCCCGCCTGTGGTACGCCGGCACCCGCCCGTCCCGAGGAGCGCCACTTCCTCGGCTTCCGGCGGCGATTAGACCCGCATACGGGAACCGTGGAGGTCCTCCTGTCGGAGCGCATCAAGCGCAACGCGATGGAGGTGTCCGGCAGCTCACGCCACGCAACTGGGGGAGCAGCCTTGACAGCTGCATCGCCCAGATCAACGCGTGGGTGCGCGGCTGGCACGGCTTCTTCGGGATCGCCTCCGAGTCGGAGATGCAGATGATGCGCAAGATCGACGCCCACATCAGGCGGCGGTTGCGCGCGATCATTCTGCGCCACTGGAAACGCAAACGCACGATCGTGCGGCGCCTCATCAAGCTGGGCGTCAGATGGGAGAGCGCGTGGCGACAGATCTACGAGGGACGCAAGTCCTGGTGGGCGCTGAGCCACACGCCCGTGGTCGACTACGGCCTGCGCAACGCGTACTTCGCCAAGCGCGGGCTGGTGTTTCTGGTCGATCTGCACCAGCCAGCGCATCAGCACATCGTCGTCCCTGAGTTGCCACAACTGGCGCTATGGGGATGATTCGAGGTCGATCAACCGGCCGGCGGCGGGGGTCATAACCCGCCGTCCCGAAGAGCCGTATACGAACAGCGTACGTACGGTTCTGTGGGAGCCGGGGCGGGTAACCGCCCCGGCTACCCGAGGCTCGGGCAGAGCGGAGCTATTGAACCCCTGCGCAACGCCAACCAGCGGCCCCGATTCACCTACGATTATGCCCGGAGAGCCGAATTGTCGATGATGCACAGCCCGCTGGTTTGACTCGCCGCCGGGGGGACGGCTCTCACGAGGCGAGCGTGCTACTGATGGGACCGAGAATGACGACACTGCACTACAGCGACGTGACGGGTTCCGCCTTGCCGACGGATCCGAACGCTGTCGCCCCGTACATGTTCTGGCCGATGATGCGCAACGTTGCGTCGGACGGCTTCGTGTTCAACGATCCAGTGCACCCCGGTGTCTTGTCGGCGCCGGGGTGTGTGCTGGCGTCTCCGTCGTGGGAGAACAGCGCCACGCACGTCTCTCAGGATTATGTGTACAACTGGACGCGGGACGCGGCGATCGTCGCGATCGAGCTCGCGGCCGGCCCGCTGCCCACCAACCAACCGCTGATCGACTACGTGCAGTTCGCGCAGGTCTGCCAGAACTCAGCCGCAGCCTTCGGTCACTTCGGGCGCGCGTCGTTCTTGATCAACGGCAATCCACGGGACCAATGGACCGATCAGAGCGATGGCCCGGCCCTGCAGACGCTGGCGATCCTGCAGCTGTTCGCCCGGCTGGACGGACCGACGCAGGCGGTGGCACAGGCCGTGATCGACGCGAACCTGAGCTTCGTGCTCGGCGCCTATCAGGACACCACGACGTACTTCAACCTCTGGGAGGAGCACACCGGCGCCTCGTTCTTCACGCGTGCCGTGCAGCTGCGCTGCTTTGAGGCGATCCAGAGCAACACGATCGGGATCGCGGTCCCGCCCGCGCTCGCAGGTGCGATCACATGGCTTCAAAACGCCCTCCAGACTCACTGGACCGGGCAGTACTACCAGTCGCTGGTGCCCGCTCCGAGCAACAAGTATGACCCCAACATCGACATCGTCCTGGCGGCGATCCACGGCGCCATTCCCGTGACCGACACGAAGTTGCTCGCGACCGCGGCGCTGCTTCGCAGCCAGTGGGCAGACCCGAACTCGCCCTACTTCTACCCGATCAACGGGGCCGACCAACTGCAGCGTAGCATCGGACCAATGCTCGGCCGCTATCCCGGCGATGTGTACGACGGCAACACCGATGCGCAGGTAGGGGATCACCCGTGGGCGGTGTCCACGTGCGCCCTCGCCGAGCTCTACTACCGGCTGGCGAGCGCGATCACCACGGCCGGAGCAGTTCCGCTCGACCCGCTCTCCGCGAACTTCTTCAGCCAGCTGAGCGTCGACGCGCAGACAACGCCGGCTGCGGCCGTGGCGGCATTGCAGGCCGCCGGCGACAAGCTGCTGCAGGCGGTCGTCTTCCACAGCGACCATTACGAGCTCAGCGAGCAGTTCGACGCCACGAGCGGCTACGAGAAGAGCGTGAGCGACCTGTCGTGGAGCTACGCGTCGTTCCTCTCAGCGGTCCGCGCACGGTAACGCAGCCTGAGATCGCGCCGGGCAACTCCCCGACGCGGCCTCCGATCATCGCCAGGCACTCGCGCTGCGCGGCAGCCAAATCGCGCTCTGCAACCAGCTGCCGGCTGCTGGCGCCGGCGAGCCGCGCGGACACAGCGTCTCCATAATCTGCGCTCGATAATGATCCTTATGTAGACTTGCCTGCAAATTAGCATAATTTTGCAGGCCAGACGAACGTGGCCGCGTGAACCGCTGCGAGAAGCGACGACGACCGACTGCACGCCAGCGCCGGCGGCAATGAGCCTTAAAGCGGCCGAAGCCTAGAAGAGGCACCGTCCTGCGCCAGCTCGCCGCCGAGGGCTGGGAGATCACCCCAGCCGCCGTGGCCGCG
>JADGPN010000743.1 GCA_017882465.1 Solirubrobacteraceae bacterium | reverse complement strand
CAGGCTCGTGCTCGCAGCACCGAGTGGCCACGAGACGGCGCGCGTGGGTGCATAGGACGAAGGCGCGGGCTTCGCCGCGTAAGCCGAGGCGGGTCCGATCACGGCTGCCCCCGCGAGCGCCGCGAGGAGCGCGTGGACAATCCTGCGAAACGACATGTCTGCTCCTTTACCGGAGTTCCGCAGATGATGGGCACACAGACACGCTGAATAATGGTTGTGAGCAGGGCTTTTGGGCTGTTCGTGGGAACGAGCCCGTGTGTCTACAGAGTGGCCGCGGCCGGCCGGCTCGGGGTTGACCGCGGGTTCGCGGCGTGCTCTGGCTACTCGGCGGGGTCGGCGAGCGGGGTGAAGTCGTGGAAGCGCGCGGGCTCGGGGAGGTCGAGCGCGTTGAGGATCTGGCGTTGGCGGTGGGTCAGCTCGGTGCGCTGGGACACGGTTCCCGCGCTGGTCGCAGCGTGACGAGGTGCATGCGGTCCAGTTCGTTGCGGAGGTTGCGCCACGTGTCCTGGGTCTCGGTCTCGGTGACGCGGAGTAGCAGCAGCGCGAGCCAGCAGAGCTGGACGTGGGATTCGATGCGGTCATCGCGGCGGTGGTAGACGGGGCGCATGTCGATCGTGGACTTCAGATCGCGCCAGCCTCGCTCGGCTTCGTAGAGTGCCTTGTAGCCGAGCGCGATGTCCTCGGCTGAGAGGCTCTCGTCGCTGGTTCTGAGCAGGTACTTGCCGTCGAGCTTCGCTTCGCGGGCGACGGCGGAGCGGTCGATGCGCAGCTTGCCGGTCTTCGTCTTGCGCAGGAAGCGGTTGAACGCGGGCTTGGTGCTCAGGGCGCCGTAGAGCTCTGCGCGCTTGTTGGCGGTGAGCTTGTCGGCGGCGGCGATCTCGAGGCGCAGGCGGGCGAGGATCTGCTCGCGCACGATCTGGTCGCGGACGGCGCGCTCGGGGTTGTGGGCGATCACGAACCGGTCGCGGTTGGTGCCGTCGTCGACCCGGACCTGCTTGACACGCAGACCGCCGTCCACCTCGTGGTAGCGGCCCTGGCGCGAGAGCGCCGCCCTGGCCTCGTGGCTGCCCGAGCGGAGCTTCTCGCCGACGATGTAGTGCCCGCCGGCGCGCTGCAGGTAGCGGCGGTTCTGCTCGCTGGTGAACCCGCGGTCGAGCACCCAGATCACCCTGGAGAGGTTCCAGCCGCGCAGATCGTCGCGGACCTTGCGGATGATCACCTGGTCAGACGCGTTGCCGGGGAACGTCCACACCCGGACCGGGATCCCCTGGCGCGTGACCGCCATCCCGACCACGACTTGGGGCAGGTCGGGGCGGTGATCCTTGCTGTGCTTGGAGTAAGCACGCCGGCCCCGCTCAAGAAGCGTGCCGTCGTCCTGGCCACCGTTGCCGTCCTCGCCGTCGTCGGGAGCTACATCACCGTCCTCGCGGTCGTCGTCGTCTTGGAGCTCCTCGGGGAGCCGATCGGTCTGCCAGTACGTTGAGCTGGTGTCGAAGAACAGCATCTCGACCTCGAGATCGAGCAGGCTCGCGACGTTGAAGAACACGCGCTCCTGCAACGCCGGCAGCGCGGCGTGCAGGAAGTCCATCGCCCGGTAGCACGCATCATCGCTGAGCTCGGCGAGCCCGTCGATGTACGCGCGGTCGGCGACCCAGTCGCAGCCGGCCAGCTTGCTGAGCGGCTTGACCGACAGGCGGTTGGCGACCATCGCGAAGATCGCGCGCTCGACCACCGCGCCCTCCACACGCCGGCCGCCCGCCGCCTGAATGATCGTCTCCCCGATCCCCAGGCGCTCCCACAGCCGGTCCGCCAACCAGCAGGCGCCCATCGTGCGCGAATCCAACACGCTGACCTCGCCATCACCGCCGCTGCCCGCGGCGACCGCGTCCGCCGGATCGAGGAACCGGCTGATCGACCGCACCAGGCGCGCCAGCGCCTCACGGTCGACCTGGTCAGTACGGCCGAAGCGATGCACGATCCGCGCGCGCGGCACTCCCGTGCCGGGATCACGCTCGTTCTGGGCCAGCGCGAGATACGACACCACGCTCCCGTCCGCGTTCCGCCGCTTCGTCTCTCGCAGATACATGTGCACCTACCACCATAGCCACCACCCCCGACATACACAAGCGATCTTGTCCTGGTCGTGTGCCTACAGCTTTTCGAGTTCTGCGACGGTCAAACCCCAGATTTGCAGGGCAAACTCTGCCCCGGGCCCAAGTATGTGCCTACGAGCTGCGGAACTCCGGAGTACGAGGTCGCCCGAGACATCGGCATCAATCCAAGCCACATCTCACGAATCGAGCGCGGCCTGATCTACGTCAACCGTGGTGCGCATCATGCGCATCACGGTAGCGCATCACGATGCGGATGCTTTGTCCAGTGAACACTTAACGAGCGAGCGAGCCGAAGTCAGTGGTGTCTCGCCTTGCCAGGAACTCGATCTCCCTGCCGAAACCTCGGGAATCGACCGCAAAAACCGAGGATATGAGAGGAGGTGGCGAAGAACTACAACGGGCCGATTTGCAGGGCTTTTCTATCTGCGGGGGGGA
>JADGPN010000742.1 GCA_017882465.1 Solirubrobacteraceae bacterium | reverse complement strand
GGAGTGACCGCGGAGTTGGTCGCGATCGAGATCCATGAAGCCGGCGGCCGCGCGACGCTCCGACTCGACGCGGGCCCGGACGACCAGGCTGCAGGAATCTCGACGACTGAGATGACGCGCCGCCGCGGAACAGGCGAAGAAGATGCTGCTCCCTGTTCAGGGGCCATCGTACGACCACCGGACAGGCACGTGGGAAACCAGAGTTATTTCGACATTACAGCTTACCAGGCCCACCGTATGACCGGTAGGCCTGGAAAGGAGATCCCGATGAACATCGTCGCATTCATATTGCTGATCATCGCCGCCGTCTTGTTCTTGGTGGGCGGCAACTATAGGAACGCGCCCAACTGGTATTCGAACACCAACCTCGGCTTGGCCCTGCTCACCGTGGGTCTGATCGTGCAGTTCACGGCGACGAGCCACTCAGTGACATTCTGATCCTGGCCACGCCTGGCCTAGCCGGGGAACCGGGCTCGATCGCCTTTGCCCCATTCTGGCGCGCCGGGTGGCATTCATGGTGACGAGAGTCCTTTGTCGCTGCTGACGGGACGTTCGAGAGTTGGGAGGGAGGTGCCGCTCGCGCACACTGCTTGCGGAGGCGAGGCGTCCGTTGGACAACGCATACGAGCCAGGCAGCTCAGCCGGTGCGTCACTGCAGACCGCTGCGCTGCGTATGGCGCAGGGCTCGTCCGGAGTCTGGCTGCGCGCGGTCTCCCGACTCGGTCTGGTCTGCCGCGGTACGGTCTACCTCCTCGTCGGCTACCTTGCCTTCCGTCTCGCAGTCGCCACCCACGGGCGCACCGGAGCGCCAGCGAGCGCCGCAGGGGCCGTGCAGGCGGCCACTGCCCATGCGTGGGGGCGGGTCACGCTGGTGTTTCTCGTGGCCGGACTCGGCGCTTATGCGCTCACCCAACTCATCGAGGCCGTGTTTCGGCCTGTACGCGCGGAAAGCACGATCGGCCGGTGGCGTCAGCGCGCTGTGTCGTCGTGGGGGTGTTTGCTGTACTCGGCCCTCTGCCTCAGTACCGCCTGGCTTCTGGTGGCGACTCGTCGGCCGGAGACGGCGCAGTCGGAGCATCGACAGGACGTTGACGTCACCGCGGCCTTGCTGCGAACAGGATGGGGACGGCTACTCCTGGTCCTGGTTGGTGTGCTTGCCGTGGCGGCCGGCGTGGAGGTGGGTCGTCGGTCGGTTCGGCTCGACTTCCGAGAGCGGTTCACCGCAGAGCACATGTCTCGGGCACTGGCCGTGATCACGAGGGCGCTTGGCACGCTTGGCTGCGTTGCGCGCTCCGTCGTGTTCGTGCTGGTGGGTGTATTCCTGCTCAAGGCCGTGGTGGAGTCCGACGCGAATCAGACGAAGGGGCTGGACGCGATCTTCCGCTGGGTGGCCAGCTCCGCCGCCGGCTCGTGGCTGTTGGCCTTGCTCGCATTCGGCATCGTCTGCTACGGCCTTTACTGTCTGATCGAGGCTCGCTACCGCGACCTGACACCGGGGCGGTGAGGCGAGCGCGACCCCGGTACCCAACAGAAAGGGCCGTCGAGCGGGGCCCCGTTTCGGGGCCGAAGGTCCCACCCGCGGACCGTCCTCGCCGGGTAGCGTTTGCATGGTGGAGCTTGAGCGGCTTCCGCTTCCCGGCATCCGGCTGGTCACCGCGATCGCGTCGATGCCGATCAACACGGCGTCGATCCTCAAGAGCGCCGCCGACGCCGCGGAGGTCCAAGTCGCCCTCCTGCGCCGATTGGAGGAACTTGGCGGCACCGTGACGGTGCTGGTCGGCATTCTGGAGAGGCCGGCGCGGGCGCTCGAACCCGGCATGGTGCGGCTGGCCCGCGTACTCGACACGGACGCGGTCGAGCAAACGGTGACTGCCTTGCCCCCCTTGTTGCACAAGCTGCAGGAATGGCTCGACGCGCTGCTGGGCTCCCTTCCCGCTCTCGGGCAAGTGCTCAATCAGCAGACGGTGAGCCGGGTCAGTGGCCTGCTCGATCGGCTCGCCGGGTTGGGGCCGGGCCTGGCGGATCTGCCCGATGTCGAGATGGAACTCGGCTCGCTGCGGGAGACACTGGATCGGCTGGTCGGGCTGATGTCTGACTCCCAGCGGGCCTTCGGCTCGCTGCTCGGCGCCAGTTCGTTGGGCCGGGGCGGGGGCGGTGACGAGGAGGAAACCGCCCAGGCTCTGGCGGCGGATACAGCGTCCGTGATGGCGACGCAGCCCACGACCACGGCGCGGACGCCCGCGCCGGCTCGGGAGGAACCGGCCGAACCGGCGCCGGTCAAGGAGAAGACCGCCGGTCCGCACCAGCCCCCAGCTCGTCAGCCGAAGTGAAGCAGCCGGCATCGGAGGCGGCCACCGGGTCAAAGTCCAGCGCTGCGTCCGTCCGTTCGCGCTCCGGAGCGGCGCACCCTCTTCCTGATCGAGTGGCCGCGGCGCTGCAGATCCCCTCGACGCGTGGAGTGGTCACGGGTGCAACCGAACGATGGTTCGCGCTACCGTCACTCTTTGCCTCTGATCAACTGACTGACGACGGCTTGGACAGGCCAGGAC
>JADGPN010000741.1 GCA_017882465.1 Solirubrobacteraceae bacterium | reverse complement strand
GCGCCGCCAACGCCAGCACCATGTCGCTGAGCAGGTGCAGCAGCACCAGCAGCGCATCATCGTCGCGGCCGCCGTCGGCCGCCGCCAACCGGACCAGCGCACCGATCACCGCGTCGGCGCGGGCCGGGTCGGCGCCAACCCGGACCAGCCCGGCCAGTTCCTCCATCCTGCTCACACCCGCCAGGGCCGGCTCGGCCGCGGCCCACCGCGGCAGCGCCGCGCCGCCGTCAACACGGTCAACAAGCGCTGACCAACCCCCGGCGAGCGTGTCGTCGTAGAACATCAACGGGCCTCCGGCTCAGTAGTGACGCCGTTCACGGTCCGCAGTCACGTTCAACAATCCGTCACCCCAGATCGGGGTGAGACCCGGCACGCCCGCTTCCGCCCGGCCCACCCCAGCGTCGCCCGCGGAGACGAGCGACCGACAAGGCGACGCGCGTGGGCCAGCGGCACCGCTGGGTCGTGTACATCCACGTGTGCTCCGGCGAGCGGTCACCGTCGGCAACGGAGCCTCGCCCCAATGCGAGAGCATCCGGAAGAGCACCCTGGCCCATCAAAGGGTGAGCGCTGAGTCTGCGCCGCACCGGCGCAGCGTGCGCTGGGCGCAGGACGGATTGTTGGCACTACTTCCGCACCTGAGGTCTAAGGGCGCACACTGAGTACGGTCCAATGTCGCAGAATTGTTGGAGGGATCATGTTCGGCCTGGTCGTGCGGTTCGAGCTGCGGGACGTGGCCGCTGCGGAGGCGTTCGACAGACTCGTTCGGGAGACGGTCGAGCAGATCACGGCCTTAGAGCCGGGGACTCTGGTGTACGCGACCCACACAGTGGAGGACGCACCGTTGTCGCGGGTCTTCTACGAGATCTACCGCGACCGGGGGGCGTTCGCAGCCCACGAGCAGCAGGCGCACACCCTCCGCTTCCTACGCGAGCGCGAAGACCACGTCGCGAGCGTCCGCGTGGAGTTCCTATCACCGGGGGCGGAGAAGGGCCTGCCTGCGTGACCGAGGACGATCCGAAGGTGCTGGGGCGCCGGGTCGCGTTCTTCCGTAGGCAGCGCGGCCTGTCGCAGCGGGCGTTTGCTGACCTGGTCGACCGGTCCGAGACGTGGGTCTCTCAAGTCGAGCGTGGTACTCGCCGGATCGACCGCATGTCAGTGCTACAAGCTCTGGCGGACACGTTGAACGTCCCACTCGCAGAGCTGGCTGCGGAGTCCCCCGTGGTAGCTGCAGCACGCGAGCGGCCAGGCCCTGCCGTGGAGATTTCGCTGGCGTTGTCCTCCAGCGATGCGTTGTTCGCCGTTCTGCACGAGCGGGTGAAGCCGGATGTGGACCGTCTCGCCAACGAGGTCGCCCGCGCCTGGGGCCTTGCGCACGGCTCGCAGTACGACGAGCTGTCGCAACTCCTCGTCGGTCTTCTTCCCCAGTTGGAGTCAGCAGCCCGCGCGACCACCGGGCGGACACAGCGGACGATGTTCGCCTCACTCGCCCGGGCGTACCACGCCTGCGCTGCGGTCCTCTCGAAGATGGCCGAACCGGCCGCCGCCTGGGTCGCGGCCGACCGGGCGATTTCTGCCGCCGAACGAGCTGGGGACCCGCTGCTGATGGGAGAAGGCGCCTTTCGGCTCGCTCTGGTCTTCCAAGCCTCCCGCCGCTTCGCCCAGGTCCGGCGGACCGCCTCCACCGCGGCAGTGGCGCTGGACGAGCGGGCCGCGAGTGGGGAGCGGGCGGCGCTCTCACTGTGGGGTTCTCTGCATCTCCAGCTCGCCATCGCCGCCGCCAGGCAGAATGACGCCGACACGGCCTATACACATCTCGACCTCGCCCGCACCGCCGCCGATCGGCTTGGTGAGGACCGCAATGACTACGAGACGGAGTTCGGCCCGACCAATGTCGAGTTGCACGCCGTCGCCGTCGCGGTCGAACTGGGCGACGCCGGCCGCGCCCTTCGCAATGCCGAGGGGCTCGACGCCTCGCACCTGTCCCCGGAACGGCAGGGACGGCTGCTGATTGACGTCGCTCGCGCACATGCCCAGCGTCGTAACATCGCCAGCGCAGTTGCCGCGATCGAGGCGGCACATCTGGTGACGCCCGAGCAGGTCGACTCCCACCCCATGATCGCCGCCATCGTCCGCGATCTACTCCGCAGTGAGCAGGGACGCGACCCCGAGTTGAAGGCGCTCGCCGCTCGCCTCCGCCTCTCCACCTAGTAGCCCACACTATTAGTATTGACTCGTACTTCCAGTGCGCTACTGTTCTCGTTTGGTGGACCGGGCAGGCGACCTGGCCCCGAGCCAGGAGGGCTAGTGATGGCGGTTCCGCGGCGGATTACGGTTCGGTTTGCTGCAGGTCCAACAGCCTCGGGCCTCAGTGATCTCGGCAACGCACTGAGCTTGGATGGGCCGGATCAAACGGACATGGTGCTCGATGTGCAGGTCCGGGATCGGGGCGCCTGCTTTGGTCAGTTCCCGCCGAACCTGCTATCCGGACCGCAACTCGCTGAGCGGGACCAGCAGTCGTGAATCGCGAGCAGCTCGTCGACCTGCCGGCC
>JADGPN010000740.1 GCA_017882465.1 Solirubrobacteraceae bacterium | reverse complement strand
CTGACCCGTCCCTCACCGCCTTCGACAACCTGCGAGGCACGGCGAACGACTGAACCCAACCGATGTGCGACGCCACCGAGAGCGAGAGGCGGACAGGTCAACGTCCCCCCACGACCCCAATTCGCGCGCTATCGCCCGCCAGTCACCCAGCGCTGTCCGCGGCATCGCGGAAGCAGGGCGAGACCGCAAGGACGAACCGGGTCCTGAGATTCGCCAGCCGGTCCCGCTTTGATCGTGTCATGGGTGCGACCGCTTTGCTTTCGTGATTCGGAGCCGTCCGGGAGCAGCGGCGTTGGGCAGGTGGCGGGTGTTGGCGATGGACGGGTCGGTTCGGGTCTGGCTGGGCGGCTGGGTGGGCACGGCGATGGTGCGGCTCGACGTGGAGCGACGTGGAGAGGGCGAAGCGAACGTCGGCTGAGGTGCCACGGATTGGGTTTGGACACGCGAGTGTCGCCCCGTCACACTGTGGGGGTGGGCGATCATCAGTTGCCGCCGCCGGGCGAGTTTGGCGCCGCGTTCGTCGCGTTCATGCGCGCGATGCAGGAGGTGGCTGACGCACCGGAGCCGCCGTGGGTTGCGAGCCTACGCGAGCACCTCGGCACCGAGCCGGCCGAGCTTCCCGTCACGGCCGCGACCTTCCGGGAGGCGGACCGCCCGAATCTGCAGCTCGCGTTTGACGCGGTGCTGCCCGAGCGAGAGCTGATCGGCTTGCCGCCCCACATGGGCGGCGGGTTCTCGTCGCTGCTGGGGCCGGCGTACGGCTTCGCCTTCGTCGGAGGCAGGGGCGCGTCGCCCCGCTACTTGGACGTCGCGCTGGGGGATGGTCGGGTGGTGCATTGCATCGCCAACGCGATGTTGCTCGTCGAGTTTGGCGGCGCGCCGGTCGCGCTTGTGATCTCGGACGGCGAGGACGAGCGCGGGCCGCGGATGATGGGCCCGATGGGCCCCGTCTCGGAGGTTCGCGTCGAGGGGATCTCGCCGGCCGTCGAGGCGGTCTCGCGCCTGTTTGCCGCGATCCGCGCGGCGATGCTGGAGCACAACGTGTTTCGCGGGCGGATCATCTCGATCAACGGCGATGGCGGTGTGACGTTCCAGGGGGTGACGGAGGTCGCTCGCGATTCGATCGTGCTGCCGACGGCACACTCGAACGCCTCGAGCAGCATGCGCTTGGGATCTCGGCGCACGCCGCCGAGTTGCGTGCGGCTGGGCGGCACCTGAAGCGCGGCGTGCTCCTGCACGGGCCGCCCGGCACCGGCAAGACACTCAGCGTCAACTACTTGCTGACACGGACCGCCGGGCGGACAACGGTGCTGCTGTCCGGCCCCGCGCTCGGCCATCTGGCGAGCGCGTTTGCGATCGCACGTGATCTGCAGCCGGCGACCGTCGTGCTCGAGGATGTCGACCTGGTCGCCGCGGAACGGACGATGCCGTGGGGTGGCGGCGAGGTGCTGTTCGAGCTGCTCAACGAGCTCGAGGGGCTGGCCGAGGACACCGACCTGCTCGCCGTGCTCACGACCAACCGTCCCGACGTGGTTGAGCCGGCGCTTGCCGCCCGGCCGGGCCGGATCGACCTGGCGCTCGAGGTGCCGCTTCCGGACGCTGTCGGGCGCCGACGGATGTTGCACCTGTACGCGCGTGAGATCGTGCTCTCTGAGGACGCCGTCGAGCAGCTGGTGGCAATGACCGAGGGGGTGTCGGGCGCGTTTATTAAGGAGTTGATGCGCCAAGCGACGCTGCGCGCGGCGAGCGCCGGGACCGCGCCAGGCGCCGCCGATGTGCTCGCGATCGCCGGCGACCTTCTCGATGAACGTGCGAAGCTGACCCGGAGCCTGCTCGGGCACGGCGGCGACGATGATTCAGAGCCGCTCGCACCATCGGCGGCGATGCTGAGCGCGGTGCGGGCATCCGGCCTGCCGCTGCCGCCCAATGTCGGCGGATTCGAGCGCTTCCACTAGCTACCTGAGGACGCGAGCACGGTCGCGGACCCGTACCTCGTGCTATCTGCGGGACAGTGCCACCGCCCAGGCAGACCCGCTTTCGTTCCGGGAAGTACCTGATCCGGCCCCTCGGTGCGCAGACCTCGTTTTCAGTGAGAAGCTGGAAGGGCGCCTCAACCGTCGCCGGGAGCTCGTCCGGCGCCGCAACGCCGCTGGCGTTCGCGCTTGCCGCGCATAGGAGGGCACGCACCCGGAGGCGCGAGATACGTGTCGCGGCATGAAAGACGTCCTGTGTCAAGCCGTGAGTGCTGTAGCGGATGTCGGCTTGCCGTCAAGCGCTTCGCGCTCGGCCCTGGGGGCCGCCCGTGGGGTGACTGCTTCGCCGAGCATCCGCTGGGTGGCGGTGAGGTCGGGCCGGGGGCCCGACGGGGTGGGGATGGTGACGGTGACGTGTTGTTGCAGGCCCGTGTGTCGTTTGGGGTCGTATGGGGTGTGGGTTTGCCAGCAGCGCCAGATGATCCGGCTCCACGCGCGGCCGAGGGTTCGCAGCGCGCGGCGGTGGTTATGGCCGCGGGCGCGAGCTGCGTCGTAGCGGTCGGCGGCCCAGGGGTTCC
>JADGPN010000170.1 GCA_017882465.1 Solirubrobacteraceae bacterium | reverse complement strand
GCGCACCCTGACACCCGCGTTCGGACGCAGATCAGGGTCCGCACCCGATGTCGCACGGATCGCGATCAACGACGCTTGCGAGCGCACCACACACAGGAGCACGAGATGATCACCCACGCCGCAGGATTCGCCGATCGCACGCACGACTTCGTCCTGGCCGGCGGGCGAACGCTCGGCTATGGCCTCTACGGCGCCGACGACGGGCCGCTGGTGGTCGTCCTCGATGGGCCGGGATCACGCGGGCTCGCCCGCGCGATGGCATCGCCCGCGACGCAACTCGGGATCAAGCTGCTCGCGCCAGACCGCCCCGGCTTCGGTAGCTCGAGCCCGGCTCCCAACCACTCGATCGCCGCGATATCCGGCGATCTGCTCGCACTCGTCGACCACCTTGGCTTCAGACGCTTCGGATTGGTCGCGCAGTCAGGCGGCACCCCGTACGCGCTGGCCGTCGCCGCGGCCGGCGGTGACCGAGTGACCGGCCTGGCATTCATCGGGGGGATGGCCCCGCTCGACGCGCCCCACGCGCTGCAGGACGTCGCACGTCCGATGCGAATCGCCGGCCTGCTGGCCCGCCGGGCGCCATGGTTGCTGCGGCTGTTGCTGAACGCGCTCAGCCGTCAGACCGCGAAGGATCCCGAGGGGGCGGCGCGCAAGTATGCGAAGCGCATGCCGCCGGACGATCGTCGCGTGCTCGCGGATCCAGCTCTCTGGGCGATCCACGCCCGCAGCTCAGCCGAGATCGCGTCGCGCCCGGCGGCCGTCGTGCGAGAGATGCGCATGCTCGTGCGACCGTGGAGCATCGACTACGGGCGCATCAGCGCACCCGCGGCGCTGTGGGTCGGCGAGCTAGACCGCAGCCATCCCCCGAGCATGAGTCGACGGCTGGCCAAGCTCCTCGGCGGGGCGCCGGTCACCGTGGTCGCGGGCGCTTGGACGTTCGCGATGCTCCCCTGCTACCCCGATGCGCTGCGCCACGCCGCCGCGCTGCCCGAGGACGGGAAGCCGAGCGGAGGGCAAGCGTCGCGGGCGGAATCCTCTACCAGCAACGAAGCGGTCGGATCGCGGGCCGATCCGACGCGCCGATAGCCGGAGACGCCGATGACCCAGCTGGCCCCCGCACCGACCGAGACCATCCGGTCGGCCACGAGCTTGCCTCCCGGGCCGAAGTGGCCAGGACCCGTGCAGACGGTCTGGTACACGTTCGCTCAGCCCAGCTTCTTCGCCGCGTCCCGGGCGCGATACGGACTCACGTGGACGATGCGTCTGCCGAACTTCCCACCGGCGGTGGTTACCCGCGACCGCGACGCGATCCGCCGGCTGTTCACCGGCGACCCGCTCGTCCGCCGGCACGGCAACGACCTGTTCAGGTCGGCCTTCGGTGAGCGCTCGGTGCTGCTGCTCGAGCCGGCCGAGCACCTCGATCGTCGACGCATGGAGCTGCCGCCATTTCATGGGCAGGCGGTTCGGTCGTACAGCGAACGGATCCGACAGCTCATCACCACCGAGCTGGAAACCTGGCCGCCCGGGCGCGTAGTCGCCACCCACCCGCCGGCGCGGGCGGTAACCCTGGAGATCATCCTCGAGCTGGTCTTGGGCGTCCGCGACCCCGAGCTGCAGGCCGAGCTCGCCGCGATCTTCGACTCGTTCAACACGCCGCTGAGCAAACTCGCTCTATTCCTGCCAACAACGTTGGGGCGCAGAGCGTGGTGGAACCCCATCTCCAAGCCCGCCTACGCGCGTGTTGACCGCATGCGCGGCCTGCTCAGCGCGCACATCGCCCGCACCCGCACGGATCCGTTGCTCGGCAAGCGCGATGATGTCCTCGCCATGCTAGTCCGCGCCCGGGACCAAGACGGGCACGGGCTATCTGACATTGACCTCCGCGACGAGCTCGTCACGCTCGTCGCCGCCGGCCACGAAACCACGGCCACCGCGATGGCGTGGGCATGCGACCTGCTCGCACACCACCCCGCGGTGGTCACGCGGCTGCGGGAGACTCTCGCCGCCGGCGAGCGCGAGTACCTCAAGGCCACTGTCAAGGAACTACTGCGCGTCCGCACGATCGTCTACGTTGCCGCCACACGTCAGATGCTCGAGCCATTCCCAATCGGCGACTGGATTCTCGGCCCCGACGTCCTCATCCTGGTCGACGCCCAAGGCGTGCACGCCGACCCCGAGCTCTACCCCGAACCCCAGGCATTCCGGCCGGAGCGATTCCTCGCCGCCCCGTCCGACAGCTACGCCTACATCCCCTTCGGCGGCGGCGCCCACCGCTGCCTTGGCGCAGCCCTGGCCACGCTCGAACTCGAACTATTCATCGAAGCGCTCGTCGACCACGTCGAGCTAGCCCCAGCCAGACCGCTCGCCCGCCCAGTACGACGCGGCGTAACCCTCGCGCCCAGCACCCACGGCCTGGTTGGCATCGCGCGAGCGCCCCAGCGCGCGGTCGCAAGCTCCCAGAACCGCACCGTCGGCACTGCGCTCGGGAGCGAGACCACCAAACCATGACGAGCGAACGCGCTTCTCAGCGGCATCTCTGATCCTGCGATGGTCACTCCCTGGGACGCGCGCACCTACGACGTGTCGAGCGCACCACAGCAGGCATGGGCCACTGACGTTCTCGCACGAGTCCAGAATGTCCCGCCGGACGCGACGGTACTCGACGTGGGCTGTGGGACCGGGCGAGTTACGGAGTCTCTGCTGGCGATCGTCCCGCGCGGTCACGTGTTGGCGTTCGACGCGTCGGAAGACATGGTCGCTCTCGCGCGCGACCGGCTCGGCGATCGCGCAGAGGTGTGGTGCCAGGACGTGCTTGACCTCGATCTCATCAATCGAGTCGATGTGATCGTCTCGACGGCGGCGCTTCATTGGGTCACCGACCACGACCGCATGTGGGTGAGGCTGGCGGATGCGCTGCGCCCTGGCGGCATTCTCGAGGTGCAGTGCGGAGGCGAAGGCAACATCGCTCGCGTGCGGGGAGTCATCGACACCGTCGCCCGGGACAGCTTCCCGGAACTCGTGGGCTTTTCACCGTGGGTGTTCGCCAGCCCGCGCGATACCGAGAGACGGCTGCACGCCGCAGGCTTCAATGGGATTCGGTGCTGGCTGGAGGGCCGGCCGACATATCCTCAGGACATCGGTCCCTTCGTTCGCACCTCGATTCTGGCGGCGCACCTCGCCCGCCTCGCCGAGGACCGGCGCGAGCCGTTCGCGGCCGCCGTCGTAGCCGGTGTGCGCCCGCCTCTGGACTACGTTCGCCTGAATGTCTCCGCTCATGCCTGACACTGTCGACGCCCTGGTCGTTGATCTCGCCGATTGTGCGGCTCGGCTCGGAGGTGCCTTCGGCGGTGATCGACGTCGCGGTGCTGGGCGCGGGGGCGGTGGGGTTGTGGCTCGCCGGGGAGTTGCGTCTGGGCGGCGCGAGTGTGGTTCTCATCGAGCAGGCCCTGGAACGAAGTCCGCATTCGCGTGGTTTGAACATCCATGCGAGGACGCTTGAGGTGCTGGACATGCGGGGGATGGCTGACGTGCATGTGTCGGAGGGTCGTGCGGTGCCGACGGCTCACTTCGCGGCTCTGTCGGCGCGGTTGGACATGAGCGTGCTGTCCTCACGGTTTCCGTTCATGCTGGTGTTGCCTCAGGTTCGCACCGAGGAGCTGTTCGCGGAGCGTGCGGTGGCGATGGGGGCGGAGCTCCGACGCGGCCACCATGTAACGGATGTAGACCAGGATGATGGTGGCGTCGATTTCGCGGTTGACGGGCCTGATGGCAGTTATGTAGAGCGCTCCCGGTTTGTGTTGGGTGTGACGGGGCTAGGAGTACCGTCCGGGCGGCGGCGGGAATCGCATTCGATGGCCATGGAACGACTCGTACGGCGTTGATCGGCGATGTCGAGCTGTCCGAGCCCCCCGACCGGGGCGCGTTGAGTGTCCACCAACCTGAGGGCTCGCTGATAATCGTGCCGATGCCGGGCGGTCGCTACCGCGTTGTAGTGAAGGATGTCGAGCGGCTCAACGTGCCGAGGTCGACCGAGGGATCGCTCGAAGAGCTGCGGGAAAGTACCCGGCGGATCTTGGGCAGCGATCTGGGCGCACGCAATCCCACATGGCTCGCGCGGGTCGGGAACGCCTCGCGCCTCGCGCCGGCATATCGCCGGGGCCGCATCTTCCTCGCCGGGGACGCGGCGCACATCCACCCTCCGCAAGGCGGCCAGGGGCTCAACCTCGGTATCCAGGATGCGATGAACCTCGGCTGGAAGCTCGCCGCAGAGGTAAACGGCACCGCGCCCGCCTGGCTGCTCGACAGCTATGAGCCGGAGCGCCGGCCAGTCGGCGCGTCGGTCATCGAGATCTCGCGCGCACAAGAAGAACTCGCGTCCGCGACAACCCCCGGGGAGATGGCGGTCCGCGACCTGTTCGCCGAGATCCTCGACGAACATCGGGAGGTCAACCGCTCTATCGCCGAGAGAGTGAGTGCTCTCGCCGTGGCTTATCCCTCCGAGGAGGGGTCGCACCCGCTCACGGGCCACCGCGCGCCCGACCTGCAATTGGACGGTCCCGTTGGCGTCCACCGGCTGTGGGAGCTGCTGCGGGACGGACACTTCGCGCTGCTAACGCGCCGCGACAAACCACAGCGTCAGATCGAGCACGCCGCCGTCACGCACGCGGTCGTCCCGGAGCAGGATGTCGCGCAATGGGGCGGCGCCGACACCGCGCTGGTACGACCCGACGGCTATTTCGCATGGCTGGGGGCTCGCGAACAGACCGCGACCGCGCTGGCCCGTTGGATCGAGGGTGTTGCTGCCCCGGCTCGGGGCGCCTCTGTCAACTTAAACAGCTACACCAGACACACTTGCTTCGCCTGCGCGAGCGGCAGGGGCTGTTAGCCGAGGGTGATCGAGCCAGCGAACGCGACAAGCTCGAAGCGGAAGTCAACCTCGGCCCCGGTGAGACTGCTGAGAAGGACGAGCAGCGATCGTCGGCGCGGGGGTCGTCGTTGCTACCGCTTTCGCCGCGGAAGCGAGAGTGCGGCTGGGCGCGGACGCCACGAGCCTCGTCTAACAATGGTTAGTAGACGCTACTTTGCCCCTGGCGGCACCGACCCGAGCACTGGGCCAACAACAGCCGCCCAACGGGGTCGGTCGGGTCGTGCACGGATCCGCCGAGGCCGAGCTTGACCTCGCGGGCCGTGAGCTCGTCGGCGATGTCGCGAGCGTCCGGAAGCGAGCGGGCCAGCCGATCGAGCTTCGTGACGACCAGGGTCTCGCCGGCGCGGCAGGCCGCGAGCGCCTCGCGCAAACCCGGCCGTGCGCGAGTCGTGCCGGTCAAGCCGTGATCGACGTAGATGCGGTCGGCCCGCACGCCGAGCGCGGTGAGCGCGTCACGCTGCACGGTGAGATCTTGCTCGTCGGTGGACACGCGGGCGTAGCCGATCAGGAGTTCGCTCATGACTGCAGTGTCCCATATAGGCCCCCTTGACCGGGCAGTTTCTCGGGCGGGGTCTTACGGGACACCCTCCGGCCAGGCGGCATCGGGGTGCCCGATCGACTCGGGGGTGTCCCGCAGGGGGATCCGCTTACGGGCGCCCATGGCGTTCCGTACCCGAGTGTCTCCCAGCTGTTCATGGCTGAGCACGTCGGGTGAAAGGTCGGAGCGCACCTCCTTGCAGTCGAATGCGGGGGACTGCTTCGGGCCGGGCTGGCCCACAACGCGCGACAGGCGGAGACCTATGTCTCGTCTTCAGCAGCCCCGGCTCGCAAAGGCCGAAAGGGTCCTGCCCGCCGGCAGCATGCGTGGCAGCGCACTCCCCCTGCCTAGTGAGCCGAACATCTTCGAGTTGTTTGAGCGTCATCTGATCCCTCGAGACCGCTCCGCGCAGGGGACGAGCGACAGCTCTCCGCGTCTAGCTCGACCCGGCGAGCGCTTAGACCGGTTTTCTGGTGCAGCCCATAACAGCATCGATCCAGCGGGTGAGAGTCCCGCCCTGGGAGTTCTCCGATTGCCCAGGTAGTCATATCCGGCGCGTCCGGGGGGCGACCCTTGGGCGCGAAAGCCCGGAAGTACAAGTGCCCGGCGGCCCGGCCCCAATGGGGTCGAGGCCGGTTGGTCCAGGGGCGCGAGCAATCCTTGGGGCCGCAGCGTTAAGCGAATCGCTGCAGCGTCGTTACGGTCTCCCACCAAGAGCCCTCTTCGGGGGTGCTCATGGCCAGCTGTGGGAATTTGGGAGCGCCGAGCCCGTCAGAACAGGGCGAAGGCCAGTGTCTGCGGGGAAGGAATCGGATACATGCACCCGCGGGGCTCCCCGGCGTAAAGGCAGTGGCACCAAGGAAAGGATCGATGTCTCAAAGTGGGGAAGGTCTGGAGCCCAGCCAAGACCCGACCGTATGGCAAAGACTCGGCGTATAACCGCGAAACGGGAAGTCGCCGAGAGGGCTCCAGACTGGCGGCTGAGGCCGTACGAGCGATGACGGCGAGGACAACACAACCTCGCTTGAGCAAAGGGCCTCTGGGCGAGCGTGGCCGTCGCCCGCGGGAAAGGCCGGGCGTAGTGCCGCTTGCGGCTATCACGCGCCGGGGCGCAGTGCCGATCTGGCCGCGCGCCTCATGGTCATGTTCTCTGGCGGCGGCGAAGGCGGCAAGCCAACCCGCCAACTGCCGGCGACATGTGGGCTGGTCGAGGAGCCCGTCGCCGTGCACGCGGTGGGGAACGCGGTCGCTGATATGCGCTCGCTTCCAGCCGGATTGGGGAAAACCCAACGTCCGGTTGATAGGGGGGCGGGAGGAAACCGCTGCCAGTCGGCTTGCCCGTGCGGCACGCGGCGCCTCCCGCCTACCCGACTACCAACAATCCCCTGACCCCTGACTCATCACGGCTGAGTATGCCGCCGGTTCGCCGGGCGATGCTACGCCCGGGCATCGACGGTCCGTCCAAAGCGTGGGGGTCCTGAACGGTCCGCTCCGCGGACCGTTCAGGCGCCAGGCCCGCGGCTAGGGTTCCCGTAATGGCTTCGACCGACGAGGAACTTCACGAGGAGCACGCGCGGACTCTGCGGTCCGCCACCTGAGCTCTCGACCGACCTGCTCGCAGCGCGCGCTTCACGACCTTGCCCATAAGCTTCATCCGGATGCTGATCGCGAGGGCGAGCGGGGCCCCAGATCGCAGCGCTGCTCGCGAATCATGCTGCGCACAGAGGCGGCTTCGGTCGAACAAGTGGAAGCTTCTGCATGAGCCAGATCTCCGGTACTCGCTGGCCGCGGAGCCCAAGCGAGGCTCGGCTTGAGCAGAAGAGGTGTCGCGACCTGCAAGAGGTGTCGCGACCTGCAATAGTCGCGCACGAGGAGGCAATCAAGAGAAGGAGCATGAGGATGGCTGAGAGCGTCTATCGCGTAACCGAGTTGGTTGGTGTCAGTAGCGAATCGTGGGAGGCTGCTGCCCGCAACGCGGTCGAGACTGCCGCGAAGACTTTGCGGAGCCTGCGTGTTGCCGAGGCTCACCGCTTCGACGTCACGATCGAGGACGGCAAGGTGACGAGCTACCGCGTGCGCCTGGACGTTTCGTTCAAGTACGAACCGAGCGCCTGAGCTGAGCTCGCCCGTCCGTCGCGCCCTGTCGCTGGCGAAACGCCCCGACTGAATCGGCCGACGCCTCGCTTCAGCCGCTGGCGTCCCCACCGAGCTGCTCTGCGGCCACTCGCTGCGCGCCGGATACGCCACCGCGGCCGCAGCTGCCGGCGTGGAGGAGCGCAAGATCGCCAACGTCAACCCGCCACCGCAGCCTGCCCGTCCTGCGCGGCTACATCCGCGCCGCGACCGCATTCGACGACGTCGGGAAGGTGCTGTAAGCCCGGTGGCGACGCCGACCACGCGCGCTGCCGCATCACGCCTGGAGCAGCTATGCCGATGTCGGCATAACGCAGCTTAAGTCCCCTCTGAGTGTAAACGACACCGCCAACGCTGGTGATTGCTGTCGTTGACATATACGCGACGAGGCAAGTGGTCGGGGCGGCTTCCCGTGCGGTACGGCGCGCGCTATTTCGCCTAGCTATCTGCGAGCGGTGCAGGCGCGCTCCTCGCCTCGCGACAGGGCGCTCGCGCTGGTCCCGTTCTACGCCGGCGCCCGGATCGCCGAGACCGTCGCGCTCGACGTCGACGACGTGCGGCTGTCCGCGCGCAAGGGCATCCTGCGGATCTACGGCAAGGGCGAGCGAGTCAGGGAGGTTCCAATCCACCCCGAGCTGCGCAAGGCCCTTACCGACTGGCTCGAGGAGCGCTGCGATTGGCCGGGAGCGAACGACGGCCCGGCGCTGTTTCTCAACCAGCGCGGCCACCGGCTGAGCGCCAAGGGCGCCCACGACCCGATCACGGGCATCGCTGATCGCGGCGGGCTCGATGACCACGTGACCGCGCACGTGCTCAGGCACTCGTTCGCGACCACGCTCGTGCACGGCGGCACCGACCTGGTGATTGCCGCTGAGCTGCTCGGCCACGCACGACTCGAGACCACACGCGTCTACACGCGCCCGACCGCCGAGGACCGCAGCAAAGCCGTCCATCTGCTGCCCGTCGACCAGTAGAGCCGGGCGGGGCGGGGCCTACAGGGGCCCGAGAGCGTCAGCGAACGCGGCTATTGTGGGTTTCGGGCGTATCTTGGCCGGACCCCGACAAGGGCCGCACCGTCGCCTGGCACACCCCGGAGACGCTCGCGCAATTGCTGCGCCGCCACCGCGTCGACGACAGCGTCAACAAGGCGATCGGCAA
>JADGPN010000739.1 GCA_017882465.1 Solirubrobacteraceae bacterium | reverse complement strand
ATTCATTTGCGGAAGTTGCGGGGGCTGGCGCCGGGTCGGCAACCGCCCGCGAGCAGCTGGGCGGCGGCGAGGACGCGTGCTGGGTCGCTCCTCACGGGCGCCGGCGGCGCGCTGGGCGGAGTTGCGTTTGCCGGGGCCGCCGGAGCCGATCGAGTAGCGCGCTTGCTGGAGCGTTGACTTGGGTCAGGTTACGGGCAAGAATCGCCGTACAGATTTCAACCGAGGAGGGATCGCGATGTCGTGGAACCTCAAGGGCAGTACGTCGAGACGTGTTCCTGCGAGCTGATGTGTCCGTGCAACTTGTCCTTGGACCATGGCGCCACCTACGACTTCTGTCGCGTGACGCTGGTGTTCGACATCCGCGAGGGTGAGATCGACGGGACAGACATCGCAGGGCTGACGGTTGCGCTGATCGCCGACACGCCGAAGGTCATGACGGAGGGGAACTGGCGTCTCGGCGTGTTCATCGACGATCGCGCGTCGGACGGGCAGGCCGAGAAGCTCGGCCAGATGTTTGGTGGACAGCTCGGCGGGCCGATGGCAGCGCTCGCTCCGCTGGTGGGAGAGATGCTGGGCATCGAGCGTGCGCCGATCGGAGTGCGCCACGACGGTCTGCGCCACAGCGTCCGCATCGGAGACGCAATCGACTTCGAGATCGAGGACATCGTGCCCTTCGGCGTCGAGACGGGCGAGCCCGTGCGCTTCAACGGCATGTTCCACCCCGTGGGATCCGACCTGACGATGGCGGAGGCGAAGCGTTCCCAGATCAACGGTTTCGGCATCGCGTACGAGGGCAAGACGGGCTTGTCCAAGTCCGAGTTCTCGTGGGCGGCGTGAGCCGATCGGTCGTTTCGTCCGGCCACGCCGGGCGCTCGGAGCTCGCCGAGGCGTTCTCCGCCGCTCGGGCACGACTTGCCCTGGTGGCGATCCTGCTCGCGCTGGCAGCGCTCGCGTGGTGGCTGACGGCGGTACGGATGGCCGGTATGGATGCTGGGCCGGGAACCGACATCGGTGCCCTAGGGTGGTTCTTGGGCGTCTGGGTGGTGATGATGGCGGCGATGATGTTCCCGTCGCTTGCGCCGACGGTCGCGCTCTACGCGAGGATGACGCGCCGGCGTGGGCTCGACCACGCTCTGCTGTTCGCGGGTGGCTACCTGCTCGTGTGGGGTGGCGCCGGCTTGGGAGCGTACGGCTTATTTCGGATCGGTCGAGATGTGTTCGGGGGCGATCTGGCCTGGCACGCCGGCGGACGATGGTTCGCTGCAGGCGTCCTGGCCCTTGCCGCGCTCTACGAGGTGACTCCCCTGAAGGACGTCTGTCTCGCAAAGTGCCGCAGTCCGATCGGATTCCTGCTGGGCTCATGGCGTGACGGGCGGCTTGGCGCGCTGGAAATGGGCTCGAGGCACGGCGGTTGGTGCTTGGGCTGCTGCTGGGCGCTGATGGCT
This sequence comes from Solirubrobacteraceae bacterium, assembly GCA_017882465.1. GTDB lineage: Bacteria > Actinomycetota > Thermoleophilia > Solirubrobacterales > Solirubrobacteraceae > Palsa-465. Next base: position 1,113 of record JADGPN010000739.1, on the reverse strand, counting down.
GCGCTGTTCGCGCTCGGGGTCATGAGTCTCACATGGATGGCGTTCATCGCCGCATTGATCGCGCTCGAGAAGACCGTTCCGTGGGGTCGCGCGGTCACATGGGGCACGGCAGCGGTACTGCTCGCGCTCGCGCTCACGGTAGTCGTAGCGCCACACGACGTCCCTGGACTCGTCGTCCCGGGCTCTCACAGCGCCATGCACGCGATGACCGCGATGCACTGATGGTGCCTTGGCAGATCTCGGGCAGCTACCTCGAGGCGTGCAACTGCGAGGCGATCTGCCCGTGCCGGCGGATTGGCGGCAGACCCGGTGGCCGCTCGCATACGGGGAGTGCTTCGGCGCGCTCTCATGGATCGTCGAGGCGGGGCATGCGGGCGGGGTGGAGCTCGCGGGCCTACGGGCTGTGCTCGTGACCCGTTACCACGACGACGAGCCCGGATCGCCCTGGACCTACGCTCTGTTCGTGGACGCACGGAGCACGGAGGCCCAGCGCTCGGCGATGGCTGACATCTTCACCGGTCGGCTCGGCGGGACTGCGCGCAAGCAATTCCCGTGGGTCTTCAAGGACGCGCATCTGCAGGGTGTAGAGGCGCTCGAGATCGAGATCGATCACACCCCAGGGCGCGGCTGGTTCCGGGTGGGCATCAAGGTCGAGGTCCGCGTGCGCGAGCCCGTCGCAGGCCAGGACACGGTGACATGCGTCATTCCCGGCCCACCACCGACTCGGCCGCGAGTTGTTCAGCGACTCGATCGCCATCAACGCCGGACCGCTCGTGTTCTCGGTCGAGGGACGATGCGCCTACGAGACCACGTTCGAGTGTTCGTCCGACGATAGATGATGAGACAAGAGAAACCACGCCACCGCGTTTTCGGACCTTGACCGCATTACCTGCTCCGGACGCACCAAGCGTCCGATCCGCCGATCGGTCCGCTCCCCCATCGAGCGCCAAGCAGCCATCGACGGGCGCGAACTGCTGCACAATTCCGCTTCACGAGATGATTGCGGCAGCCGCCGTCGACCGCGGCGCCACTGACGCTGCTGGGGAGATCCGCTATGAGCGAGGTGTCGCAGCGACAGCGGTCCGTAACCTGGCGCGCTGCCGGATTCGTTCC
>JADGPN010000738.1 GCA_017882465.1 Solirubrobacteraceae bacterium | reverse complement strand
CGCTGGCGGGGTGTGATCACAAGACGGTCGCGCGGCTAGTCGCGGCGCGGGAGGCGGCGGGTGGTGGGGTGCCGGTGCGGGCTCGTAGTCGGGCATTGGTGTACCCGTTTGCGGAGAAGATCGATGAGTTGGTGGACCGCTCACGTGCGCGCGTGCGGGCTGATGTTGTGCACGGAGTGCTGGTGGCGATGGGCTATGAGGGGTCGTCGTATCGGACGACCCGGTGGGCGGTCGCGGAGGGGAGATCTCACGGTCACCAGCGGGGAGAAGTAACGGCCACCCACAGAGCGGAATTATGTGGCCGCCGGTGGGGAGAAACCGACGGCCATTGACACGCCATCAACCGACGCGTTCTCAGCCCCTCTGCTCCCCTCGAGCAGACTCGCGCGACCCATCCATCATAGGACCCCGGTCCTCATCCTCCAAAGCCCACAACCTCCCAGCCGATCAGACCCGAGCCTCGCAAATACCGACCCCAACTCGATGTCATGAGAGCGACATACTCGGATGCGCCCGACGGCCGTCTGCGGCGTGGTGGCTTCGATCGCCTCTCCTAATAGATCGGGGTGTCCTGGAAGCTGCCGAACACTTCCTGCAGCGCGGCGATGATCTCTCCCTCGCTGACGTGGGCACGGGCGCACTCGAGCAGCGTGGGCATGAGGTTGCGGTCCGTGTGCGCGGCGTCCTGCTTCAGCCGCGAGAGCATCCGTTCCGCTGCGTCGCCGTCGCGTCGGGCCCGGACGCCGTGCAGCCGCTCCACCTGCTTGGGCTCCAAGGCAGGATCGATGTGAAGCAACTCGATAGGCACCTCGTCGCGCTCGATGTACTCGTTGACTCCGACCACGACCCGCTCGTTGGCGTCGATCTCCATCTGCAGCGCAAACGCGGCGTCCGCGATCTCGCGCTGCGGGAAGCCCTGCTTGACCGCCTCGACCATGCCGCCCAGCTCGTCGATCCGTCGGAAGTAGTCGTAAGCCATTTCCTCCATCCGGTCGGTCAGCGCCTCGACGAAGTACGAGCCGCCGAGGGGATCGATCGTGTTGGTCACGCCGGTCTCTTCCGCGATTATCTGCTGCGTCCTGACCGCGAGCTTGACCGCATCCTCGGAGGGCAGCGCAAGCGCCTCGTCGTAGGAGTTGGTGTGCAGCGATTGCGTGCCGCCGAGCACGCCCGCGAGCCCCTCGATCGTCGTGCGCACAACGTTGTTGAGCGGCTGCTGCGCGGTCAGCGACACGCCCGCGGTCTGGGTGTGGAAGCGCATCAGCCACGACCTCGGGTTCTTCGCCTCGAACGTCTCGCGCAGCTCCCGCGCCCAGATCCGCCGGGCGGCGCGGTACTTGGCGATCTCCTCGAAGAAGTCGATCTGCGAATTGAAGAAGAAGCTCAGCCGCGGCGCGAAATCGTCAACATCGATCCCGCGAGCGATCTGCTGCTCGACATAGGTGAGGCCATCCTTGAGCGTGAACGCCAGCTCTTGCGCAGCCGTCGCCCCCGCCTCGCGGATGTGGTAGCCCGAAATCGAGACGGGATGCCAGCGCGGCGTGTTGCGCGTGCACCATTCCATCATGTCGCCCAGCACGCGCATCGCCGGATCAACGGGAAAGCACCACTCCTTTTGTGCGATGTATTCCTTGAGGATGTCTGCCTGAATCGTTCCAGCCAGCCGCTCAGGCGGGACACCCTGGCGCTCGGCCGCCACTACGTAGAACGCCATCATGATCGCCGCCGGAGCGTTGATCGTCATCGACACCGACACCTTGCCGAGGTCGATCCCGCCAAACAGCGTCTCCATGTCGTCGACCGTGTCGATCGCCACCCCTTCGCGCCCGACCTCGCCCAGCGAGCGAGCGTGATCGGAGTCGTAGCCCATCAGCGACGGCATGTCGAACGCCGTCGAGAGCCCCGTCTGGCCGTGCTCGAGCAGATACCTAAAGCGCTCATTCGTCTCCTCCGCGGTGCCGAACCCGGCGAACTGACGTACGGTCCACAGGCGCCCCCGGTACATCGACGGATACACGCCGCGTGTGAACGGATACTCCCCGGGCAAGCCGATCGCCCCATCGCGATCGGCGGGCAGGTCGCGCTCGGTGTAGAGCGGCCGGATCGGCTCGTCGCTGAGCGTCGTGAACGTCTCGCGCCGCTCGGGGGTCGCGCGATAGACATCCCGCAGCCAGCGGTCTTCGCGGCTTAGGTCACGCGAGGTTGGTGATAGGGCAGTCAAGGGATCAGCCTCCAATCATTTCTGGGTCGAAGTCGAACTTGAGGTTCACTCGCGCCATGTTGGCCACAAGGGCCTCCGGGTCCCGCAGGATCGCTCGCGCGGCGCTCGCGGGGTCGATGCGACGCGCCACGACCGCGTCGAGCAGCCCTTGCACAGCCGGGTCGTCCCGCACCGCCACGGCGAGCGCAGCTTGAAGTCGCGCGCCCGCGAGAGCGAGCACCTCATTCATCAAATTCCGGCGGCGCCGCTCGGCCAACGAGCCCTCCTGAGCGATCGATGACCGATGCCGCTGCAGAGCATCGAGGAGCTCGTCGACGCCGTCGCCCCGGACCGCCTC